>CP065011.1:900000-1186598 GCA_016699795.1 Candidatus Moraniibacteriota bacterium | reverse complement strand
CCAAAAGACTTTCCTCGAGAAGAATTCGATAGAATAAAAGCAGAAAATCCAGAGATGATACAAGAAATGGAAATAATTCGTATAGCGAGCGTGAATGTATATAATCCTGTAGTGGTATCAAAAGAAGGAACTTCTATAGAAGTTGCTTATGATATAAACAACAGAGAGGGGATACAAACAGATATCATAACTTCATTGCTTCTTCTTAATAAAGAGGGAATACCATTATTTCAAAATGTTTTCAAAGATCCTATCTCTCTTAAAAATGATGAAACAAAAAAAATCATTCAAAAACTAGAACTTCCTTTCTTTCCAAATGGTACGTATGATATTGGTATAGAAGTTTCAAACTCTTCTGGCTTAACTCTTGCTCAGAGTAGTATTAAAGATGTAGAAATTGCAGGTATAACTACAGGATATGTAAAGATTGAAAGTTGTCGTTTGACAATAAATAAAGAAGAAAAAGTGTATAGTCCATCAGAAGGTATTGATGTTCTCCCTGTTGAAGAATTATATGTTTCTTGTTTTTATAAAAGCACCTTCCTTGAATCAGTAACAGTAAAACCAGAATTTACTGAATATAGAAGATCTCTTTTTGGAGAAGCTCTTAATGTCTACAAAAGAGATTCCTTTGTTCTTGAGCCAAATAAAGAGAAGGAAGTTTCTTTTTTGATAGAAAAAAATACACTACCTCAATCCTATACACAAAATCTTGTTTTGAAAGATGAGAGTAACAAGATCATTTCTACTGAAGCTCAATTGCATTATGTTGTTTCTGGAGAATCTGCAACTATTCAAAATATTGTTTTTGATAAAGAAAGTTATACAAAAGGAGAAACAGCTAATGTATCTTTTGGTTGGACAGGGTCTGCTGATCAATTTTTAGGAGCGAGGAATAAAACAAAGATAGCAGGGACTGCCTATCTAGAAATATCTGATGCTCAAGGAGTGTGCGCAAAAGAAGTTGAAGCACCTTTTGATTCAGCTTCAGGATCGGGTTATGAGCATAAAGCGATGAATATTGAAATAACAAAAAATTGTACTCAGCCAACAATACGTGTGGTAGTAAAAAACAAAGAAGGAAAAACTTTGGATGAACGAAGCGTCTCAGCAAATACAGAAGAAAAACAAGAAGGAATATCTTACGCAGGTATTTCCCAAAAAACTCTTCTTATTTCTCTCTTAGCTTTGCTTTCAGGATTTCTTGCTTTTATCGTATTAAAAAAAAGTAGAAGAAGGAAAGGAATAGTTTCTCTTTTTGCTTTCTTCTTGGGTGTTAATATGTTTTTCGTAGCTCAAGATGTGAGTGCGGATACGTTTGTGTTTACAGTTACAAATACAAATTTTGTTGTAACTGCAAATCATAATAAAAACGAATATTCTCCAAATGAAAATGCTACCACTACAACAACTATAAAGGCGATAGCATGTAATAATGGTTGGATGGGTCTTAGTGCAGAGTTGTGGCTGACGAGTCCACAAAGTAAAAAAATAAATACATGGCTAGCGAATACTTTTATTAATAGCGGTTGGTCAAACTGTACATTTGCTTTTAATTTTTATCATGATCATTATCGCTGTACAAGTAATGGAGTAGGAACTTTTAATGTTGGCACTAGTGCTACCTATCCAAGTACTAAAAATGCGAATTATAAGTTGGATATGGTCGTATATGATGGTTATAATCAATATCAAACAGGTACTTTTTCCATTCCCTACTCCATTGTTTCTGAAAAGGCTCTCGCCGTTTCCAAAAGTGGCACGGGTTCAGGGCTCGTAACATCAGCTCCTTCCGGAATAAATTGTGGAGCTGATTGTTCACAAAATTATAATACCGGAACGACGGTTACTCTTACAGCATCGCCTTTAGCTGGAAGTACTTTTTCAAGTTGGACAGGATGCGATAGTGTAAACGGTGCAACTTGTACGGTTACTATGAATGCAGCGAAAACAGTTACGGCAAGATTTAATTTAATTCCTACTTGTACAGGAACACGTCCTGCAAATACAACTGTTTACAGTGGCGATACTACAGGACTTACTGCGAATGTTTCCTATACATATAGCGCAATAAATACTGCCCCTAAATGTCAATATTATTGTAATACTGGCTATACTTGGAATGGATCTGCTTGTGTTCTTCCTGCTTATTCTTGTACAGGAACACGTCCTGCAAATACAGTAATATATGATGGTGATACAATAAATCTTACTCAGAATATAGATTATCTTTATCACGCAACAGGTACTGCTCGTAAATGCGAATATCGTTGTAATACTGGCTATACTTGGAATGGATCTGCTTGTGTTCTTCCTGCTTATTCTTGTACAGGAACACGTCCTGCAAATACAGTAATATATGATGGTGATACAATAAATCTTACTCAGAATATAGATTATCTTTATCACGCAACAGGTACTGCTCGTAAATGCGAATATCGTTGTAATACTGGCTATACTTGGAATGGATCTGCTTGTGTTCTTCCTGCTTATTCTTGTACAGGAACACGTCCTCTACATACAACGGTATATAGCGGTGATGAAACAGGACTTACTGCAAATACTTCCTATGTGTATAGTGCAACAGACACTACTCCTAAATGTCAATATTATTGTAATTCTGGCTATACTTGGAATGGATCTGCTTGTAGTGTTGATATAGGAAAATGTAATGAAGATATTACAGATTCTTGTTACGAAGGAAATCTTTATTCAATAAGAGCTACTATTTGTAGCGAGGGAGATCTTACTACTATGCAAGATCCAAAATACGCTTCTGGTGTATGGACATGGACGTGCAGAGGGGGGATTAGAGATGCTTTTTGTACCACAAATCAATGCGCAAGATACGAAGAAGTCGCTCCATAAATAGAGAAAAAATCTGAGAAGATAAAGAGATAAAAACAAAAACTTAAAAAGAAGACTCTTCCTGAGGGAGGAGTCTTCTTTCATTTGTCGCGGAAGAATTTATAGAATAATGGGTATTAAATAAGAATGAAAGAAATAATTAAGAAGAAAGAAGAGAATTATAAAGAGATTGGCGGAATATGCGAGAGTGTAAATTTGATGCTACAATGTTACAAACATTGACAAAAGTATAAAAAAATGCTATTAATGACTGTCATTGATAATGTTTTTATTATGCAAATAGCGATGCTTGGTTCAAAAGGGATTCCTACAAAATCCGGTGGTGTTGAACGTCATGTCGAAGAGCTTTCTCTTCGATTGGTTCAAGAGGGTTTTGGTGTGGATGTTTTTGGCCGAAAGAGCTACGGAATTCCTAAAGAAAGTACTTATAAAGGTATTCGTGTTTTTGGTTGTTTGAGTATTCCAACCAAAAATCTTGATGCAATAACAGCAACATTTGTTTCGGTTATTCGAATCTTATTTAGTCATTACGATATTGTACATTTTCATGGTATTGGCCCTACTTCTCTTTCTTTTTTAGTTCGATTGTTTCGCCCTGATATAGAAGTTATTTCCACATTCCATTCTCGAGATTATGAACATGAAAAATGGGGATTATTTGCTAAAATGTATTTCTATTTTGGAGAATGGGTAACTTGTCATATACCACATAAAACTATTGCTATTAGCCATTCTATAGCTGATTATGCGAGAAGAAAATATGGAAAAAATATCATGTACATACCCAACGGATGTTCTGTTTCTTCAGTGAATACACAAGATGTATTGAAAGAACTTTCTCTTGTATCTAAAAAATATATTCTTACAGTAAGTAGGCTTGTTCGACATAAAGGTATTCATTTTCTTGTGGAAGCTTTTGAAAAAATGCAAAGGAAGTCTCCTCACCTTTCTGATTGGAAACTTGTCATCGTGGGAGATTCTTCTCATACGGATGAATATGTTAATGAGGTAAAAAAACTTTCAAATAGCAATCCTAATATTGTTTTCGCAGGGGAACGAAAAGGAAAAGAACTTCAAGAATTATTTTCTCATGCCTATCTTTTTGTGCAACCCTCTTTCTCAGAAGGCTTGTCTATTGCTCTCTTGGAAGCTATGGGGTATGGAATCGCGTCGCTTGTAAGTGATATTCCAGAAAATAGAGAAGCTATAGAATATGCTGGGAAAACCTTTCGTTCGAGAGATGTAGAACATCTTGAAGAAAAAATGAAACTACTTCTCCAAGAAAAAGAAGATGTAAAATGGCTTGGTATTCTATCAAGAATAAGGGTAGAGCATGCTTATGATTGGAGTGTTATAGCTAAAAAAACAGCATCTCTTTATAACTCTGTTTTTCATGAGAAATCACAAAGAAGACATTCTTTTCGTTTCACTTTATTATAAAAAGATTCTTATACCTTCTTTTTACAAAGGAAAATAAAAAATAACCTTTTACTTTTGAGAAAGGAGAGAGGGTAAAAATAAAAATGAAGTATTTATATTTATTCTATGTAAATTGAATAAAATATTTAAATAAAGCTCGTGCTCGAATTCCTAAGAAGTTTTATACTTTCTTTGCTAAAATCATATTAGTTGCTCCTGTTTGACCAAAAGGAATTCCTGCAACTAAGACAAACGCTTCGCCTTTTTTTGCGAGGCGTTTTGTGATAAGAAATTCACGTATAAATTTAATAACCTCTTCGATATTTTTATAGGAAGGTGACTCATAGGCAAAGCATCCAAAACTTAAAAGAGTTTGGGTGCGAGTTTGCTCATTGGGAGAAAATGTGAGAATAGGTTGTCTGGGTCGAAATCGTGAAATCATATTGGCTGTACGACCAGATTCAGTGAAGGCTATGATAAAACGAGCGTGTACTTCTTCAGCAACTTCTAAGGCGCTGTGGGAAATAGCATCATTGATATTGCAATAATCTGTCCGTCTTAAATATTCTTTTGGGGTAAGATTTTTTTCAATGTGATCGGCAATGGACTTCATCATCAAAACAGATTCTTCCGGGTATTCGCCAATAGTCGTTTCATCGCTGAGCATAATGGCATCAGCACCATCAAGAATAGAATTGGCAATGTCATTTACTTCCGCTCGAGAGGGTCGAGGAGAGGAAACCATAGAGAGAAGCATTTGAGTAGCTACGATTACAGGTTTTCCAGCCTGATTACATTTGGCTATGATCTCTTTTTGAATAAGAGGAACTTCTTCGGCGGGAATCTCTACAGCAAGATCTCCACGTGCGACCATAATACCATCCGCAGATTGGATAATTTCATCAATATGCTGTATAGCGCTGGAAGTTTCTATTTTCGCAATAATTTTTGCTGACGATTTTTTGCGATCAAGAACAACACGAAGATCTTCGATATCTTGTGCATCTTGGACAAAGGAGAGTGCTATATAATCAAGTTTATTTTCTATTCCAAAAAGAACATCCTTCTTATCTTTTTCAGTAAGGGCTGTAACTTTTTTAAGACGAACACCAGGAATATTAACTCCTCTTCGATTTCGTATGAGTCCGCCAGAAAGGATTTTACATGTTACTTCATTTTTTCCAATAGTAACAACCTGAAGAGATTTCTTTCCATCATCCAAATAAATAACTTGTCCTTTTTTAACTTCTTTCCAAAGATCAGTATAAGAAAGGAAGCATCGATTTTTGGTTCCAAGAATTTTTTCAGATACAAAAGTGAGCGTTTCTCCTTTTTTCAGGATAACTTCTCCATTTTCAAATTCTCCCGTTCGAATTTTTGGACCTCCAAGATCTTGTAATACAGCAACAGGAATACTAGTTTTTTTCGAAGCTTCGCGAAGATTTTTTAATCTCCCTTGATGTTCCTCGGCATCTCCATGAGAGAAATTAAGACGGCAGACATTCATACCGGCTCGAAGAAGTTTTGTAAGCATGACAGGCTTTTCACTTACAGGACCAAGAGAAACAACAATTTTAGTTTTTGGATGATGCATAAAATAGAGTTAAAGATAATAAATAATTGTCAAAGTGAAAGTGTAAGCTTATTTCTAACAAAAAGCAAATTCTAAATAGTTCCTAAATAGGGCCTAGTTTTAGAAAAAATATTTTTGAAATTCTTTTCTTTCATTATGAATAATGGAAGAAAAAATGTATTTTTTGATGAAGAAAAATTTTTAAAAAATATTTTTTCTGATTGTAGCAATAAGAAATAGTTGCTATGATACACGTGTTGAAATAAAAATAAATATGGAACAAGAACAAATATATTCAGCTGAGGTTCCCCAACAACAACCAGTCGAAGAAGTAACAACAAGACGAGTTTTGTGTGCGGGATTTTGGATCAGATTTGTAGCAAATTTTCTTGATGGATTAGTTTTGGTTATTCCTAATATAATGGTGGGATTTTTTATCCAATTTACTACGATCGGTATCGTTCAGATTATTCTTACGTCTCTCTCGGGCTTATTGGTCTCTTGGGTTTATTTTGTAGCTATGACCCATACCTATCAAATGACGCTTGGTAAAAAAGCATTGGGACTTATGGTTATTTCTTCTACGTCTGAAAATGTAACGCTAAAACAAATACTACTTCGCGAAACAATTGGAAAACTTGCTTCATTATTCACTTTGTTTATTGGCTTCATAATGGCTGGTTTTACAGAAAAGAAACAAGCTCTTCATGATAAAATTGCAGACACTTTAGTTATTTATAAAGACCCTAATAAAAAAAGAACTGTTTGGGTTTGGGTTGCTATTATAGGTGTTTTGTTCGTATTCTTTTTTGCCATCATTGGAATCTTTTCTTCTATTGTTCTTGTTAGTTTGAATAATGCTAAAGATAGAGCGTCAGACGCTTCACTTAAAGATTTGGTAGGATTAATTATTCCTGATGCTTTGTTATATAAAGATGAAAAAGGTACGTATTCGGGATACAAAATTTCAGAAAATTTTAAAGTTACAAAGTGTGGAGAGGGACCTATTTTGAATATCGCTCCTAATGGCGAGAATATGGCAGTTTTTGTAAAATCATGTTCTGATGAAAAAAAATATTTTTGTGGGGATATTTCTGGTACTAAAAAGGAAGTAGATGATTTTTATGCAAAAGGTAATGCAACGAGCTGTAATCCTTTGAATGTTTCTGAACAGACATTGCAAAATGAACAAACTTTACTTGAGAAAGATTCTGCAGAAACACTTTCTCAAAATATTTTTAAGGATGATTCTTCGAAATATGAAATAATCTATCCAAAAAATTGGACTCAAAAAAGAGAATTAATTGAAGATTTGGGAGTTGTTACTACGAGTTTTTTTTCAAAAGAAGCTGATTTATTTTCACCTATTGTAGCGATACAAAGTGTTGAAGGTCAGGAATTAATAACTTCCGAGATTCTTAATACTTTTATTAAATTCTTACAGAGCGGTTTGGGCGCGGAAGATAAAAATAAAAAAATATATGACGAAAAAGATTTTGTGTACACATATACAGATGGAGAAAAAAGTATAGGAAAAGCCTTTAAAGTGGAATATTTAGATAAAGGCGTGAATATGAAACAATGGACTATCATTATTCCTAACGGGAAAAGAATAGAATTATTTTCTTATTCTGCAAATAGTAATCAATATGACGTTGAATATAGTAATGCTCTTTTAATGCTTGATTCTTGGAAACTTTTTAAATAAGTCAAAAAAATTATCTAAAATAAAAAGAAATTTGAGGGGAAAAGAATACTATAATTCTAGTAATATTTTTTGGTGTAATGCGCTGGGCAGAGACACTTGATTTTACTCTCTAAAAAAGATACTATATAAATGTTTTGGAGAGATGGCCGAGTGGTTGAAGGCAACAGTCTTGAAAACTGTCGTGTCCGAAAGGGCATCGGGGGTTCGAATCCCTCTCTCTCCGCTATAGAGTTTTTTCCGATATGGGATTAATTCCCCGTATTGGAGAAAATATTGTGAAAAATGAAAGGGATTCGAACGGGTAGGAGCGAGTCCTCGAGCATCGATGGATGCGAATAAATGAGCATTCAGCGCTACCCAGGACAACGAACTCCCATTTTGGGAGTGAGGCGAAAATCCCTCTCTCTCCGCAGTGAGTATAGCGAACGAGAAAGAGAAAGATGCCAACTGCTTGGCATCTGTGAGGGGGGTGAAGGGGCGAATCAAAGCTTGAGAGGCGATGCTAGCGAGTATCGACGGGCTTGGATATTATACAAGGAACATCTGGCGCTGCTCAGGACAACAAGTTTCCGCTTTGGGGACGAGAAGAAAATCCCTTTCTAGAAAACAAATGACCTAAATAGTTAACAAAAAATTAATTATTTAGTTTTTTGTTGTATAATGAATGAAATTGAAAGTACCCCCTTCTAATCCAAAGCACTGCATAAACTTCTATTATTTATTTCGTATAATAAAAAATAAGGTAATTATTCCTCAGTAATTCAAATTGAATAAAGTTCTTTTATTTGATAGTATTCTATTAAATGAAATCGAGTAATCAATAAAAGAAAAAATAGAATGAAACAAAAAAATATGAAAAAAAGTATAAAATATTCAAGTGGGTAGAACTTTTAAAATTGTATCTATTTCATTGTACAGATGTTATGTATAAAAAATTCTTTTACTTTGTATGTTTACCAAAAAACCCATAACTAAAATTACTTTTCTTGTCGGAATAGCTCTTGTTGTATCAATCTTTGCTACTCGATCACCACTTCTCCAACCCACTTCTTCAGGAGAAGAATATATTCCCCAATCATTTTCTTCACTTCTTGGAATAGATTATATGAAGAATGTGTGGAATCGTATTTTTGGATCTGTTCCTGTGACAATTGAGGTAGGCTCAGATATAGATGCTGCTTCTAATCCAGATGGTGAAGGTTCAGCATCGTGTGCTAACTATAAAGCAGGAGATACTTTAGGTCGTTATTCTACACAATATGGAATGTTCTTACTTGAAGATAGTGATGGCTCAGGGCTAACAAAAGAAATTCAGTATGGACTTAAGGATGCAAATTGGAAAGGTCTAGTAGGGGATTGGAATGGTGATGGTTGGGATACTATCGGGACGTATGATCCAGCAAAGGCAAAGTTTTTTCTAAAAAATCAAAATGCTCCTGGAAATGCAGATGCAGAATTTATTTTTAATCCTACGAATGGAAAAGGTTTGAATAATTTAATTCCTCTTACTGGAGATTGGAACGGTGATAAAATAGATACTGTTGGTCTTTTTGATCCTCAAGAGAGTAGATTTTTCCTTCTCAATAAAAATGTAGCTTCGAATTCTGCTGATTTCACTTTTCAATTTGGCACTGTTTAATCGGGTTGGCTACCTATTGTGGGTGATTGGAATGGAGATGGAAAAGATACTATAGGTTTTTATGATCGTAGTACAAGTAAATTTTATTTGAAGGATAAACATGAACCTGGTCCTGCTGATAAAACATTTAATTTTGGAGGGGCTAAACAGCCGTATTATCTTCCTGTTGCAGGGGATTGGAATGGAGATGGTATTGATACCGTAGGATTATTTAATAATAAAGGAGCTGTTTTTCTTAAAAATACTTTTTCTAGTGGAGGAGGTGCTGATAGTACCTATCATCTCACCACCACAGACACAATGGAACTTTCCAAACGAATGAGTATGGTTACGGGGAAATGGAAACCGTTACGTTGTCGAGCTACGGGTGAGAGTGCCGTTCCTTCGGATGAGATTACGCCTGATTGGGTTAAGGACTTGATTATTTATCAAATGCGCATTGAGACATTTACTCCCGAAGGAACTTTTAAGTCTGCTATACCTAAATTAGATCATCTTGCTGATTTGGGCGTTACTGCTATACATATTACTCCTATTTCTGAGCACGTTCCGGAAGGTGAAAATATTAATGGAAATAAAATCACATGCGGTGGTCATAACTTAGGAGCTTTTGGTGCTAGAGATTTAACCAAGATTGAATCGTGTTTAGAACGTGATGGCGTTGGCTTTAAAGAATTTGTAGATGCTGCCCATGCGAGAGGTTTGAAGGTGATAAGAAATATAGGAACTCATGGTATTTCTAAAGACAGCGTACATTTGAATGAATCATCAAAAAAAGATTGGTTTGTTAAGAATCCTGACGGAACACTCTATCTAAATTCTATATGGGGTAAAATTCCCCAATGGAGTTGGACAAACCCTGATTTTCGTCAGTGGTATATTCAAACAATCATAGTTGATTCTGTGGCTAAATATGGCGTTGATGGTTTTCGTTGGGACCTTGAGCCTAATCATGCGGGAATGATGGTTATCAAAAAAGCAAGAGAAGAAGTGTTTGATAAAACAAAGAAGAAAATCTTTATGATGTCTGAATCATATCCAAGAACTGATAGGAGTTCAAGAGGATATGCAATAAATGTTTCTGAACATGATTATGGTTATTTAGACAGTGTTAATGATCCACAAGCAACGGGACATGATTCTTTAATGAACCTTTTTGACGGGAAAAGAAATGTAGCCAATGAAATTCATGCGGGTATTTTAAAGAATGCGCAGTATGTCGACTTAACATTAAGCGATTCTGCTTTTATTTCTTATAGCGCTCGAGGTAATTTGGGACGATTAGCTTATGGTGTTCTGATTTCTCCTTTCATACCGCAAATTTTTTCTGGAGAGGAATTTAATAACCCTTTCAAGAGTATTCATCCTAATCCTGATCAATCTAAACTCTTCTTTAATGAAATTAAATGGGACAAGCTTAAAGAAAACAATACTTTCTACCAACAAGTAAAAAAGTTGATTAAAATTAGAAAAGAATACAAAGATATTATTCGTCCTTTTGAAAAACACTTAGCAGATACTCGAATTAAAAATATAACAAAATATAGTGGAACAGATTTACAACCTTATATTATGTGGAAAGATAATACCGCTATTATTGTGATCGCAAAAAATAACACTCCTGCTGGTTATGTAAATTTTAGCCTTCCTGCAAAAGAATTAGGTTGGGGTGCAGATACCTTTTCTTGGAGAGATTTATTGACAGATAAAGATATGGGTAGTGGCAAAAGTTATGATCAAAAAGTGTATGTTCCGACGGGAGGAGCTGTCATACTAAAAGTTTCTAGAGGAGGAGATACCAATCCTAATCCTACTATTACCCCCACTGTTTCACTCACAGCCTCTCAAAAATCTAGTCCTTCCAATAGCAAGTCTTTCACTTGGACTCTTGTTTGGAAAAGTACGAATGCTTCAACTTGTAAGGGAACTGGCTTTAATACTAATGGTCAAGCGAATGGTTCAATAGTACTTACGCCAAAACAAACTACTACCTACTCTATACTGTGTACTGGAGCTAATGGGACTACTGCAAAGGCAAATACGACGATAACAATATCGAAACGAAAATAATTCATTATTCGATGTTTAGATTTCCAAATGGTTCTCGCAAAAAATAGTATATAGATAAAGAAATGAATATATAATTTTTATGTTATGCCGAGTTTTGAAAATATCTTTACAAACAAAATAGAAGGTAAAGAGTCTATTTTTGAGAAGGCCTCTCTTCTTCGTTCTCGAATGAAAAGTCGTATTGAACTGGGGGATTTTCCAAGTCCAGATTTTATCTTTGATTGTAGGGAAATAATAGCCTTATTTCGTGATATTCCTCATGAAAATGTGGATCGATCGGCACGATTTTCAAAAAGCGCAAAGGAACGATTGATAAAGAAAATTGGTGGATGTTCTTCGTGTGGAGGTGGGGTATCTGGTGGAAGTCGGCAGAATGCTATTTTGGAAATACATCACATCATTCCAAGAGAACATGGAGGGGATGAATCTGTAGAAAATGGAATTTCTTTTTGTAGAAATTGTCACGGAGAAGTGCATCGATAGAAAAAAAGTATTTCTGTCTTCTCTCATGGGCTTGTGTTATGCTGGAATGAAGAATAATTATGAACATACTTCTATGTCTTACGAAGAACAGAAAATAAAGTGTCCGAAATGTGGAGAATCAATTTCTATCGACGATGTTTTGACACAACAAATAGGAGAAGATATACGAAAGGAAATGCAGGATGAGCAAAAAGAGAAAGAGGCTGAACTGGAAAATCAAAAAAGAACATTGGAAATTCAGAAAAAACAATTAGAGGAAGAGAGAGAAAGATCGCAATTTGAAATGGAACAGCAAGTGGCTCAAAAAATTGAAATTGAAAAAATAAATTTGAGAAAGCAACTTCAGACAGAAGTCCAGAAAGAGCAATTGGCGGAGAAAAATATGTACGAAGAGCTTTTGAGAGAAAAAGATACGAAACTTCAAGAAGCTAATCAAAAAGAATTAGAAATGCGAAAAGAAAAAATAAAAATCGAGGAGGAAAGAAAAAACTTTGAATTGGAAAAACAAAGACAACTTGATGAAGAAAGAAAGGGAATAATTGAAGAAGCGAGTAGAAAGGCTGGAGAGGAACAACAATATGTAATTGCTCAATTAAAGAAACAACTTACTGATGCAACTAAAGCTAAAGATGACCTTGCTCGTAAATTGGAACAAGGATCGCAACAATCCCAAGGAGAAGTTTTGGAATTGGAGCTTGAAGAAACATTGAGATTAGAATTTCCCTTTGATGAAATAACCCCAGTCCCTAAAGGAGTGAATGGCGCTGATATTATTCATAAGGTAATGGATAGAAATGGAAGGTTGTGTGGACAAATTGTTTGGGAATTCAAAAAAACAAAAGCATGGAGTGAGGGTTGGGTTCAAAAACTGAAAGATGACCAACGTCTAGTAAGAGCTGATTTGGCTGTGATCGTATCTTCAGTTTTGCCTCAAGACGTAAAAGGATTTGCTTTTCGTGATGGTATATGGATTTGTGATATAAAACTCGCTACAGCTCTTGCAACGGCATTGAGAATAAATTTAGAATCAATTACTCGAGAGAAATCAATGTCTGTGGGGAAGAATGAAAAAATGGAAATTTTGTATTCCTATTTAACGGGGGTAGAGTTTAAGCAACGAGTAGAAGCTATTGTTGAAGCTTTCTCAAGTATGGACGAAGGTCTTCGTAAAGAGCGAATGGCCTATGAAAAAATATGGAGTGAACGTGAAAAACAAATAAGAAAAGTTATTACAAATACCGTAGGAATGTATGGAGATTTGAGTGGATTGGTAACTCTACCTCAAATTAAAAGCTTGGAACTTATGGAGGGAAATGAATAAAGGTACTTATCTAGAGATGCTTTATAAAAAAGACTTTTTATAAAAATTTTTTAAAAGAAATGTTGACGATAACACCCTTTCTCTGTATGATGAATACTACTTGAGTATTCTTTTGATACTGGAGGATAGTTCTTTTTGAGTTCTCTATAGAGAGAAAACCTCAAGGCAATAAAGGTTCTTTGAAAAACTTTCAAAGAATATTTCTCACAAAAACCAGGGTGTGTAAAAATGCAAAATTTTTTTTGTTACGAAGAATGGTCTGAAAGTGCTTCAAGAGCGACATGATAAATTGCTTAATACGTTCGAATTTTTACAATTACAAAAGGGGGAAGTTTTTGCAAGTAGTGTTGATACTGGGCACGAGGATTTTGCTTTCAAAGAACTTACTTTTCAAGAGAATGTTGTGGAAAGACAACTTCTTGATGTAAAAAGAATTCTTAGCTCAGTGATTATTGTTCCCGACTTTTCACAAAATAAAGAAACGTTACAAATCGGACATGTAGCAGAACTTTTTTTTAGAGAAGATGGGATCGCTGTACACTTTCAGGTTGGAGGTTTTGGTGATTCAAATTTCCTAGCTAAACCAGTCATTGTTGAATATACTTCACCTATAATTTTTCCATTTTTTGGATGCGAAGCGGGTCACGAAGTTGTTGTACAAGTAAAGGGTGTGAAAAAAACATCGTTCTTCAAGAGATTCTCTGATCGAATTTTGAGACTACTTCTTAAATAGAGCAGTCTTTTTCTTATTTTTTTAAATAAGAAAAGAAGACAAAAAGTTTTCATAAAGGAATGTAATATCTTGACATTTTATTCATTTTATATTACTTTGAGGGAAGAGAATCTACTTTCATAATCAAGAGGAGAGCGTTGAAAATGAATGAAATCTTTCTCGTAGTTTTTATAGTTCTTTGTTTTATGTTCCTTATCATACTTTTTCTTGTTGGAGTCCTTTTGCAAAAAATTGGTAAATTAGAAACACTTCTTCATGAAAGTCCTATTTCAGGCATTCTCAATAAGCGAGGCGTTGAAAAACAGGGACGTTTTCTAACAGAAAGGTGGCTTCGAAAAGGTGAAACGAAGATTGCTGCAGTTTTTATTGATATGGATGGCTTTAAATGTCTTAATGATACACGAGGACATAAAGTTGGAGATGAAGCACTTCGAATTATAGCTGAGACATTGAAAAATTGTATGAGAGGGGAAGATATTGTGGGACATATATCTGGAGATGAATTTGTTATTGTTATGGAATAGTCTGAAAGTTGTTCTATAAACAAACTTATTCAGAGGATAGAAGATCATTTGCAACCGAAACTCGATAAGTATGATCTTGGTTATACAACAGGGGTTGCAATAAAAGATAATGAGGTGAATTTTGATCTCACTCATCTTATCCATCTTGCAGATCTCGATATGAATGGAGAAAAGATTCGTAGGGGGAAGCGTAGATAATGAAATAGAGACCAATCTTGTTTATGAGATTGGTCTTTTTTATTTTGGGATAAACAGCTTTTATGATTATTTGAATTCTGGTATACTAAAGAACACAAGTGAGTATAAAAGGTATTTTTTAAAGGAAATTTTTATGGAAAAGTTACATATTTTTCCGCCAGTTGCTGATGGCGAACCAAATGCTGAAAAAGCTCTTAAATGGGATCAGGAAACAGAATCTTTTATTCAGTCAATGCGAAAATTTTCTGAACGGTTTCAATTGCTTCGGGAGGATTAGGAAATTGAGTTAGAGAAAAATGAAGCATGGTTTGAAAGACGGGGTGAATATATTGATAAATTATCAGTAGAGTATGTTCGTCAAGAAATACAAAAAATTGAAGAAAAAATAAAGAGACTGAGGGATCTTCTTGAATCGGTTTCAGAAAATACTCTTGAAAAATTCATAGCATTTGATAAGCAAGTTGAAGAAGCAAAAGAAAAAGGTATTTTTATAGAGGGAAATGAAATGAGGAACTGATTTCTTTTTCAAAAATTTGCTATATATTCTTTTTTGTGGCATAAGAGAGATGGTTCTTTCTTCCATAGGAAAAGAGGTGTACTGTGCATTTGAATAAAGATTTTCTCAAAAAAATCGAAGAAGATGTTCAAAAGGTTCGTCGTGTGAATCGTCATAAGCATCCTGAATACTGGGCTCCTCAGATTACAGAGCGTGATCTCACCCTTATTCAAAAGTGGCACTGCGGTGAGGAAGATGTCTCAGAGAAGCCATTTAATTGGATGTCTGATGACCGATTTCTTTGGATTCCAATGCAATTCATAAATAAAGGAGGAATCGTTCAGATTCTTCTTCGATATCTTGGGACGAAAACTGTTCCTCATATGTTCGAAATTATGAATGCGTCAAGATCAATGCTTGTTTTTGACGATGGTTTTCCTCTGCCTCTTATAGACTATACAAACTTTCATTATAATAGTGAAAATAAGTGCCTTTCTGTAGAGCGCAGAGCTCTTGGGCAGAATATGCCGAAGAAATTCACAGTAGACATTTCTCGAAGCGATGGAATTCGAAATGGAAATGTTGCTATCTATGTAAGCTCTTTGTAGTCTCGTGCGTTGAACCGTTTTCTTTTCATAAAAGAAGACGGTTTTTTTAATATTCTCTAAAATAAATATGCTTTAGAGAGTGTTATATTTTTTTCTTGTTCGGAAAAATATGAGAGGCGAGAAATGTATAAGCACCAAGAACTTCATTGGAGGCTGAAGTGATTCCTGGAAAACGATTTATTTCCAAAAGATATGGAAGATTTGTTTTTTTATCAACAATAATATCAACCCGACACCAGGAAAGTCCGAGAAGATTGTTTGTAGCAAGTGCAATTTCTTTTATTTTTCTGGGTATGGCGGAAATTTCAATAAAATGTTCCTTAGCGCCATTGCAAGAATTGTTTCGAAACTCACCATCGAGAGGATAGCTTTTTTCTCCCGCAACTACTTCTCCATTTGCCATCATAATACCCCAATCATATTCATTGGGTATATAACGTTGAAAAAGAAATTTTCTATCTTTTGGAAGAAGAGAAATTTTTTCAAGAAGTTCTAATTCTGAGGTGACAAATTCTGAATATTTCCCTTGGGCACCTTTTATGTCTTTGATAATAAGGGGATATCCGCAGACATCTTTGATAAGGGACAAATTTTTTAGTATCTGGGATCTGTTTACAAATACGGTATCTGGCATAGGAAGATTATGAAGACCAAAAAACATACAATCAGTTATTTTGGAAGAGCCTTCTTCCACATAGGAATGAGGAGTTTTGACCGATATAAGATAAAGATGAACAGCATACGCAAGATCTCGAGTTTCCCAATTTGAACTCAACCAAACAAAAGAAAAAGATCGAAGGTCAATTCCTCGATGGAATACGGTAACGGTTTTTTTGTGAAAAACAAAAGCAATGTCTCGATACGTTCCTTTGGTGAAATGTATTTCAAAAGGAAACTTTTGTACGACTTCTAACGTACCTTTTACTGCGGGGAGCACAAGAAGGGAAAATTTTTTTTGAGACATGAAAAGAGAGAATTAGGATAAAATATCTCTCATCAAAATGCCCCGATAGACAAGGAAAAAGAAAAGATTATAGATTTAATATGTAATAATTTTACATTTTTGTCAAGATATTTTTTTGTATTATATAAAAAAACTATCCTTTTAAAAAGGAAATTTAAGCAGTGTGAATATACTTTTAAGAAATATATAGGGCATTTTTTATTGGTTTTTTTGTGTGAAGATGTTATTTTTAAAAGAGCTGCTTGAAGAGAATAATCTTTTTATTAAAAAGTAAGATTGAATTTTATGAAATTATGAAACGAAGATACTTTTCAGAAAAATTTTCTCCTCTTGTGTGGGAAGATGTTGAATTGGAGATAAAGAAGTTATTAGAACTTCCCATTAAATCAGTAGAGGATCTTATTTATTTTTGGGAAAATGTAAGTGAATTCACTATTATTGTTTCGGATGTTTATGGGGAATTGTATATCAAGATGACGCAATTTTCTGATCAGCCGAAATATGCAAAAGAATTTCATCGTTATATTGATGAAATTGTGGCAAGATGTCAGCCAATAGAATTTCAACTCAAAAAGAAATTTTGTGAAAGTCTTTATTTCTCTCAATTACCAAAAGAATATATTCACTTGGGAAATATATTGAAAAATGATAAAGATATTTTTCGAGAAGAAAACGTCGCTTTTCTTGTGGAAGAAGAAAAATTAACTGCAAAATATGCTGAGATAACATCTAAGATGACTGTTTTATTTGATGGAGAAGAAAAAACAATTCAACAGCTTAATGGGTATCTTGAAAATAAAGATCGAACTATTCGTGAATGTGCTTGGAGGGCAATGTATGAAAGATATATGAGAGATCAGGAACAGCTGGATATTTTATTTGATAATCTTAAAACAATTAGAATTCAAATAGCAAAGAATGCTGGATTTGAAAATTATCGTGATTATGTACATAAGGCTAAGGGACGTTTTTCGTATAGTCCAGGAGACCTTCTTCAATTACATGAATCTGTGTTGCAAGTAGTCGTTCCTTTGGTTTCAGAATTTGACAAAGAAAGAAAAGAAAAATTACAACTTGAAACAGTTCGACCTTGGGATTTAAAAGTGAGTCTTGAGGAGGAGGTTGATAATCCTTTTCATACTCATATCGAATTGGTAGAAAAGAGCATTCGAACGATTGTAAAAGTAGATGAGGGATTTGGAAGAGAATTAGAATCTATGTGGAAACATAATCGAATTGATGCGGAAAATCGAAAAGGGAAAGCTCCGGGTGGTTATTGCTATCCTCTTTATGAGAAAGGATCTTCTTTTATATTTATGCATTCTGTTGGTGTGCGAGGAGATATAGAAACATTAATGCATGAAGCGGGACATGCTATGCATAATATGATGAAAAGGGATGAGAAAATTCTAGAATATCGGGAAGGGCCTAGTGAAGTTGCAGAATTAGCCTCGATGAGTATGGAGCTTTTATCTTTTAAACACAGAGAAGAATTTTATAAATTGAAAGATTTGGAAGGGCTTTATCGAGATGAACTCAAAACAAAAATACAACATCTTCCTTGGGAAATAGTGATAGATGCCTTCCAGCATTGGATTTATCTCAATCCCGAAAGAAATGCGGACGAGCGACGAATATATTTTTCTGAACTTATGGATCGATTTAATGTAGGTGGAGATTGGACTGGTTTAGAGAAAGAAAAGGTAGTGCGATGGATGATGTTATTACATATTTTTGAAATTCCATTTTATTATATCGAATATACTCTAGCACAGTTAGGAGCTTTGGCTATTTGGCGTAACTACAAGAAAGATCCAAAGAAAACAATAGAACAATATAAAAATTTTATGCGTCTTGGATACTCTCAAACAGTATCGGAAATCTATGAGGCCGCTGGTATACGATTTGATTTCTCAAAAGAATATATTCGTGAATTGATGAATTTTGTGAGAGAAGAATTGAAATAATCTAAAATAAAAGGAACTAAAATGTATATTAAAATTGAAAAGTAACGTACAATCTCAAAAAAGGGGGATAAAAGTAATTTTTTTCAAATCTTTTGGCTAAGTGACTTTTATAGGAGTGGTGGTGTATTAAGAATGGTATTTTTAAGGAAAAATTATGATAATAGAAAATATTGGGGATAAATCAATTGAACTTCATAAAAAACATCATGGGAAAATTTCTGTTGAAAGTAGTGTTCCTTTGGAAACTCGAGAAGATCTTGCGCTAGCGTATACTCCTGGTGTGGCAGAAGTATGCCGTGTGATTGATAAAGATCCAGAGAGAGCTAAAGAACTTACTTTTAAACATAATTCCATTGCTGTCGTTTCTGATGGTTCTGCAATTTTAGGATTAGGAAATCTTGGTGCTTTGGCCGCGCTTCCTGTTATGGAGGGGAAAGCAGCTTTATTTAAAAGATTTGGAGATATTAATGCTGTGCCAATTGTTCTTAATACACAGAATGTGGATGAAATTGTGTCTATTATTAAGGCAATTGCTCCAACATTCGGAGGAATAAATCTCGAAGACATTTCAGCACCTCGTTGTTTCGAGATAGAATCAAGACTTACGAAAGAATTGGATATTCCAGTGATGCATGATGATCAACACGGAACAGCCATCGTCGTTTTGGCTGGGCTTCTAAATGCTTTAAAGTTCCGAGGCTTAGATAAAAAAACAGCTAAAATTTTGGTAAATGGTGCAGGCTCTGCTGGCGTGGCTATTGTAAAATTATTACTTTTGGATGGATTTGAAAATATTATTGTTTCCGACAGTAGAGGAGCACTTTATCCTGGACGGATAGATATGAATAGTGAAAAAGAAAAACTTTCTATTCTTACAAATATTGCATGCCGAATAGATATTGATGACCCGCGTTGTATCACGGGGGGATTAGAAGCTGGAATTCAAGATGCGGATGTTTTTATAGGTGTGAGTCTTGGAGGTGTTTTGACAAAAGATTTGATTCGACGTATGCATCCAAATCCTATTATTTTTGCACTTGCCAATCCTACGCCTGAAATCTTGCCAGAGGATGCTTTAGCAGCTGGGGCGAGCGTGGTTGCTACGGGAAGGAGTGATTTTCCCAATCAAATTAATAACGTCCTCGTTTTCCCAGGACTTTTTCGTGGGGCGTTGGATCACAAAATAATTCAATTTAACGATGAAATATTTCTTCGAGCGGCCTATAATCTCGCTGGTTGTGTACAAGAAATTACAGCGGAAAATATTATTCCAGAACCTTTTGACAGAAATGTTCTTAGAGCGGTTTCTGATGCGGTGAGAATGTAGTTTTTTGTATTAATTATTTATTAAAAAATCAAATAAAAATATAATGAGATTTCTTGGAGAAAGAGGGGCTAGTTTTTCGTAGTGAAAAAATGTCTTGACTATATGATACTATCTATAGAGTTTACGAAAAAATATAGTAAAGTGTCCAAGCTATTGGGCTATTACGAAAACATTAACTTTATTATTAAAGTGTGGTATTCTTTTCCTCCCTAAAGAAGTGGAGTTTTTTATGAAGGAAAGTGATCATGACAATTATCTTTCGGAGGGGTACCTCCAATTTATTAGAGGATGGCTCATTGCCAGGAGGGAATCGAAAGAACAGATCCTGAAAACTGGTGGGTCTCGATCTTTGGGGCATTCTCGTTCCGACATTGTTCGGATTGATTTTGCTCTCAAAAGGATTGAACAGGGACAATTTGGTATTTGCGCTCATTGTGGCACGATTATCGAACAGAAAAGGATTGAGATTATCCCCGAAACTCCTTTTTACTCCTTCTGTGTGAAGGAAATTAGTGAATAGTTGGGGAAAATGGCTGAATATCTTCGGATAATTCAGCCTCTTTTTTTATATAATGTTTCGTGAGAAAAGAAAGTTCATTTTCTTCGAGATCTTCTTGTTCATCAAAAGGAAGGGCATCTTTATGAAAACGAATGGTTATCATTTTTATATTGCTCAAACTAAGATGACCTTCTATTTTACAAAAAAGATGAGAATTTTTTGGTTTTGTTTCCCAAAGAGGAGAATCTTTTTGAAGAGAAGATTGTTTGACTGAACTAGATGTGAAGGAGAGGACAAATTTCATACCACGAGAAATATCTTGAGAAAAACCCTCTTGTAAAGCTGTGCGTATTCCCTCTCCAAAAGACATCGAGCAAGTATTGGCCTCTTCTTGGGTAGGTATTCTGAATGTTTTATATTGCTCTTCTAAAAGCTTTTCAATATCAGAAAAATTAAGACTCCTACATAAAAGAGAAGAATCTTGAGTTATAGCAAGAACATCTCTTTGATTGGCTTTGTTGAAATTGTGATCGCGAAGAAAATTTTCTATTTTTTCAGAAGGAGAAAAAAATTCTTGATTGTTCTTTTCAGAAGAATTACTTGAAGGAATGAAAGCTTTTTCAAACATAGAGTAGATAAAATATTAGATACGAACACAATCATAGCACATAGCTGCAATTTTTTCTTTTTATTTATTTTTAGAAATAAATAATTTATTCTAAACTCGCCAACTCTATTAGAAATAATATATTTTATCAAATTATTTTTTAGTTTCTTTTTTAGTTTACGGAGCTACTTCTTCGTATTTTGCACATTGAGGAGCTTTGCATTCTTTAGTTTGATTTGGAGGAGATGTGCAGCTATTCCCCTGACAGGTCCATGTCCATTCCCCAGAAGCATATTTTGGTTTCCCCCCAATCGCAAAAGTATTTCCTGTGCCACAAAGCTGACCTGCATCATATTCACTCACATTTCCTTTAAGACAAGATATGTCTGCTTTACAAGAAACTTGACTAACATCATCTCTTTTTGCTATACAACCCCCCGGCGCTTTCGTGCCGTCATTTTCACCTAGACAGTCCCAAGTTTCCACACCTCCCTGAACAGGAAAGTCTGGTAGTGGTGAAGGAGGGCTTAATGTTCCAAGTGCACAAAATGTTCCCCCACCAGGATATGTATTAGTAGAACAAGAATAATTGTCTGAATTCGTTCCACATTTTCCATTTATTGCTTCTGGAGGACTTATAGATTTATTTGCTGAACAGGGAGGAAGAGAATTAGGCCCTCCATTTGAACCTGCACAAACCCAACTGAAAGTAGATCCTACTAATTTAAATCCTGTTACTGATCCCCGAGAACACATATTAGGAGAGGTAGGGGTTAACGTTTCAAATGAGTTCCCGCTAGCAGATCCACACACACCTTGAAGTCCGCGATACGCAGTGCAAAAGGTTTTGTCACACGTCCAAGAAACAGAACCTCCTTGAACATTTGGAAAAATTGGTTTTACAGGACTAGCTGTTCCTGAACTACAGAATTGATCTCTCCCTGGAGCAAATATTGTTTCATAATAGGGATGAGTCCCATTGGCGGAGCCACAAACGCCCACAACATAATCTGCACTACATTGATCTGCTTCTCCGTAGCAATTTCCCGGACAAGACCATGTAAATTTATTACCCTTAAGAGTTATAAGCTCAGTAGTAGGAGAAGAAATAGGAAGAGGGGATGTCGGGAGTCCATTTCTAGGAAGAGGATAGGTATTACATAAATCACTTCCCTTTATTTCAGATTTATCTTGATATTTTCCTCTATCAGCGAGTCCACAAGAGCCGTCCCAAGAGTCCCACTGAGAATCATAAATTCCTTTAATTTTAACGTAAAAATTTATTCCCGTTTTGCCTACAAATTTGGGGCCATATTTTCCATACGTTTCTTGTTCCCACATGCCAACAGGAATGTCAAACTCATTAGGTTTACCATTAGTGCTGTAGCACATATAGTGTACATGAGTATATCCCAAAAGCAGGGCGGGTTCACTAATCACGCTACTTGCATTACTCCAATGAATATTTTGAGTATAGCGAATTATATCACCGCAACCAAAGGCCATGTCGGGACAACTAAGATCTCGTTGTCCTAGTATTAAAGAGCCTCCATGAGCAACATTGCTCAAAGAAAAATTATACTTTATTCCCTCATTATCTTGATATACTGATTTTTCTGTGGAAATCGTAAGGGTATAGCCATAATCTATGAATGTAAAAGCAGGATATGTCCCTGGTGCTCCAGACCATACAATGCCATCAGGTTTACTAAAGAAGGCTGTTTTATGATTTTGGGTACAATCTTCGATTTTCCAGTCTTTTGCTGAATAATACGTCACACACGCCCCGTAGTCTGCAGTTTGTGATGCCGCATCCGCCTCATGAACATTCGTCATCAATCCTACAGAAAAAAACCCCAAGAAGAATAGAAAAGAAACTATTTTTTGCACACTCTTTCTTCCTCCTCTTTTCTTTACTACGAAGAGAATAAGCATAACAAGCAAAAGAAAAACACTAAGAGAAAGAAAAAGAAAAACTGGATTTCTTTCTTCTTCGTTGATTAAAGCTTTTTCTCTTAAATCATTTATTCCTTTCTCTTGTACTTTCAAAAAAGAATAGGTTTTTTGCGCAAGAACATTTCCATTCGCATCTCTCATATCTACTTGAGCTTGGTAAGAAGGACATTCTGCAATTATGGGAATTTGAATGAAAGCTTTGTTTCTATTGAGATTATTTAAAACAGTCTTTGATTCTTGTGTGCAAGGAGTATTCTTTTCATCCAAAAGAAGAATACTTGCTATGATATCTTCTTTTTCTTGAAGTCCTGCTCGAGAACCAAAAAAAGTATCAGCAGATCCAGACCAAAAAAGCTCAACATTTGCTGTTTCTCCTTTTGTGTAAGATTTCTTATCTAAAAGAAGATTACCTATGGTCGCACTCTTTCCCTGTATGACATAGTGACTAATGATTTCATTGGAAGGAATGTTTTCTGTATTTGTAAAACTCAGTTTTGTATCGTAAGCCTGAGGGATGTTTGCCAAAGGAACTTCTAGAGTGAGTGTTTTTGTTTCTCCAGCATTAAGAATAAATTGTTCTTGAGAAGCCGGAATGTCTTCTATGGGTTTTCCGAAACTATTTCGCTCAAATGTTTTGAAAGTAGGAATAAGAGTGAGTTTCTCTTTTGTATTATTCTTTACTCCACAAGTAAGAAGCATGGTTTCTTCTTTTTTTACATCAAGTCCTTGTTCAAGAGTATATTCTTTTCCTGCTTCTCCTTTTACACTAAGTTTGCAACTTTTTCTTTCAATAAATACAAAAGGTTTAGAAGAAGTAAGTGTTATCTTTCCTTCTCCTACTGTATTAAGACTAAGAAGTCTTCCAGAACTATTGGAAGCAAAAAGAGAAAGTGTGTATTCTCCCGAAAGATACTCTGGAGCTGTATAGGTAATTTGTTTTTTAAGGGAAGCATTTTCTCCTAAAGAAATGATTTCAGGATATATTTTTTCATCGAGAGTTGCGAAATAGAAATCATTAGTCGTTCCATCTACAAGACGTATGCTATAACGAACATCAGGTTGTATTCCTAATCCATTCGTAAGAGAAAATTCTATATCAAAAACATTTCCTCTTTGAGAAAGAATACGAGCATCCATAACTTCCGTTGTAGTATCGGGTTTGGAAGCTTTTAATTCTTCTTCTGTTGGTTCTTTAAAGAGTATCTGATCTTTTCTTAATGATTCTTGTGTTTGCTCTTCTGTCTCCTGTGCAAAAATAGGAGAAATCAAAGAGAAAAACAAAAAAAACATTCCGAAAAGAAGTATCGAAATCTTTTTCTCTTTCCATTGCATATATTTATTTTTTTATTGCTTGTTCAATTGAATAAAACTCCTTCTTTTATAGCACAAAAGAGGGCTGGGGGGAAGAGGGAGGAGCTATATTGTTTCAGCATTAGGATTATTTCATATTTTTTCATGAGTAAGAACTTAAAAAGAATAAAGAAGAGTTAAATTATTTTTTTTAAAAAATATATTTTTGACTTGAAAGGAACGCGTGGGAGGATGGATAAAAAGTTTTTTGATTTTTACATTTTCTTTCTTGAGAGTATTATAAAGATAGAATTATAAAAATTAAAAAATATGAAATATCCTTCTTTGTTTTTTTGGATTCTTGTTTCTTTTCTTTTTTTGAGAGTTGAATGTACTGCGAAAGCTCAAGGAAATGATGACCCATATCTCTATGTATATGGTCAGAATATGTATGAAAGAAATGGAATTATACCTATAGCCTCTACGGATGAACCTGTGGTAAATGTAGGAGGAGAGAATATCTCAGGAGAAATAACGGTGGATGTCTATCGATCAAATATTGGAAAAGTCCTTGAATTTCTTCGATATGAGAAAGAAAAAGAGCAAAAATCCTTTATCATCGATCCTTCTCAATTAACAAAAATTATTTCTCTTCCTCATTCAAATGGACGAGTTACTTTGCCCTTAGAGAAAAGTGGAATTTTTTTATTACATATTTATAGTGAAAAGGAATCGTTATATTCTTTTGTTATTCGTTCGACTTTTGGGACAATTGCAAAAGAAGGGGATAATGAATTTATTTTTTGGACACAAGACTTCGAAACGAAACGATCGGTCGCTGGGGCAAATATTCGTGTATATAATTTGCGAGAAAAAGTTTCTGAAAAAGAGCTCGCCTCTAGTGGTGATGATGGTATAGCGATAACTCCTCTTTCTCAGGATTATGATATTGCGGTAGCAGAATATGGTGGATCATACGCAGTGATTCCTCTTAATTTGCGATATCTGAATTATGGTTGGGGGGATTATACTATCTTTGATAAACGTGTTCCTAGTCAAAAATCATTTCTTTTTTTAGATAGACCGATGTATCAACCTGGAGATAAGATTTATTTTAAATCGATACTTCGAGAAGATGATGATGTTCGCTATAGTATTCCCAAAGGATCGGCTCGTGTAGAGTTATATTCTGGTTGGGGAGAAGAGCGAGAGGTTATTTTTACCAAAACATATACTATTTCCGAAAAAGGTTCTTTTGATGGAGAATTTCAAATACCTGAAAGTGTAAAGACTGGTGGATATAATTTGGATGTGTATTTTGAGGGTTCGAATGAGGAAGATTACCCCTCTTCATCTAATTATTTCTCTATAGAATATTACGAAAAACCAGAGTTCGGACTTGATGCTGAACTTGTAACTGAAAAAGAGATTATTTCGGGAGAAGAAATTACTTTGAATGTGAAGGGTTCTTATTTTTCTGGAGAGCCTGTTTCTGGACAAAAGGTTTCTTATAAGGTGTCTCAGAGTGCTTATTATGAATATGATTTTTTTACTGAAGAAGATGATAGTAATAATTTCTATGGATACTATAGTGAAGAAGAGAATCTTTCAGAAGAGATAGTTCTTGATGATAATGGAGAAGGAACTATTTCATTTTTGGCAAAAAATACTCAAAATGCTACAGAAATATATGGAATTGAAATGGTAATGGAGTCAGAAACAGGACAGTCTGTTATAGAAAGAAAAAATGTTCTTGTACGAAGTGCTGACTTTGGAATATATCGAGATAATGAATGGTACGGGAGTCGTGTTGGAGAAAAACAAAAAATAGATATTCAACTCCATGCGTTCAGAGATACTTCTCTTGATGGAAGAGATCTTTCTGTGGATGTTTCCTATTCATGGTGGGAGAAAAATGCTGATAAATATGAGTTCCCAAACGGTTTTGAAAATAAAGAAGGAATATTAGATACCTGGAAAATAAAAACAGATAAAAAAGGGAAAGCTTCTATTGAATTTTCCCCTACCCATGAAGGATCTTATTCTGTTCTTGTTTCGGGAATGGATGATCAAGGAAATGTTGTAGGAAAGAAATTTTATCTTTGGATAGTTGATGAGAATGGATATGATTCTTCCCCGAGTGGTGAGGATTCTCTTCTAAATATATTACTTGAAAAAGAAAAATATAATCCAGGAGAAAAAGCAGAAATAAAACTCGTTTCAGATATTTCCAAAAGAGATGTTTTTGTTACTTTTGAAAGAGAATATGTCCACCGCTATAAAGTACTTTCTCTTTCAGGAAAAGATACTGTATGGGAAGAATCTATCGGGGAACGTGATATGCCTAATATATTTTTAAATGTTTCGAGTTTTAATAATAATTCCCTTGAAGATGTGCAAAAAGAAATTAAAGTCTCTACGGATTCTGAATTGCTTGATATAAGTATTACTCCGGATAAGAATCATTATGAACCCGGGGAAACAGTTACAGTATCTTTGGATGTAAAAAATAAAAAAGGAATTCCTCAAGAAGCAGAAGTTACACTTTGGGCTGTTGATAAGGCAATATTTGAACTTTCTGATGCAAATACTTTAGATATCTCTTCAACATTTTGGGGACTTAGGTGGAATGGTACTGAAGACGCACATTCTCTTGAAGGTATTGGAATTAACACTGCCGAAATGGGGGGATGTTTTTCTGGAGATACACAAATTCTTATGGCGGATGGTTCAGAAAAATCGATAAAAGATGTTCAAATGGGTGAATGGATACAAACAAGAAAAAGTTCGACAGATGCAACGCTCATCTCGGCACAGGTAGAAAAAACGCATCATCAAAAAGTTTCTGGGTATATAACGTTTAATGAGAATCTTCGTGTGACTACAAATCACATTCTCTTTGCTAATGGCATATGGAAACGTGCAGATGAAATACGAAAAGGAGATGTTTTGGTTGATAAAGAAGGAAAAAATGTCGTTGTGGAAACTCTCGATTGGAAACGAGATTCGATGGATGTTTTTAATCTAGAAATCGATACTTATTATTCATATTTTGCGAATGGATTCTGGGTTCATAATGGTAAGGATGGAGGAGATGCACGAACAGTTTTTGAAGATGTGGCTTATTGGAACCCTTCTATTCAAACAGATAAAAATGGAAAAGCTACTGTTTCTTTTGTCGTTCCTGATAATCTCACTACGTGGGTGCTTTCTGCTGTTTCTGCAACGAAAGACGCAAAAGTTGGAAATGCCACAAATGAAATTATTGTATCTAAAAATGTTATTATCCGGCCACAACTTCCAAGAATTCTTTATAAAGGGGATTCCTTGTATCTCACTGCTCTTATTCAAAATTTTAGCGATAAAGAGAGAACATTTCGTGTTAATTTAGATTTTTCCGATGGGGGGGATGTGGAAGAAAGTGAAAAGAAAATTACTTTAGAATCTGAAAAATCACAGAGAGTTTTTTGGAAAATACAACCAAAGAAGGAGAAAGAAAAACATGAAATATCTTTTTCTCTACAAGATATCAATGATGAGTCTGTTCGGGATGTTGTTACGCTTTCCCTTCCTATTATAAAACAGGGATTTTGGGATCAGCAGGCTTTTGGAGGAGAAGGGGAGAAAGAATATACTTTTAGTCTTCATAACGATAGCTATCTTGAAAAATCTTTGTTTGAATTAAATATTTCTTCTACATTGGTAGGTTCTCTTCCTTCAGCTATGAAATATTTAGTCGATTATCCTTATGGTTGTGTGGAACAAACAACGAGTCGATTTGTTCCTACTGTTATTGCCAAAGAAAACTCTGATTTTTATAAGGAAATTTTGGAAGATAAAAATATTTCTAAAATGTTGGAAGAAGGCGTGAAACGTCTTTTAAATATGCAAAATGAAGATGGAGGCTGGAACTGGTGGGGTAATTATGGAGAGTCAGATATTTTTGTGAGTGTTTATGTCACAGAATATCTTCTTCGAGCTCAAAAGAGTGGTTTTCCTGTTGATGAAGTTGTCCTTGATATAGCTAGGAGATTTTTCCAAGAACAGAGTGTGGAAATGAGTGAAGATAATTATGATAAGACTGTTTTGGCTCTCTACGGAAGATCACTTTTTGAGAAAAATACAACAAAAGAAAAGATTAATTTTTTTCCTTCCCAGGCAACGCCAGATATACTTTCTTATGCTGTTATGACTAATATTCGAAATGGATATACCGATACTTCTGAAAATGGAATAGATATCTTACAGGCAAGACTTCAAAAGGAAGGCGATGCTTTTTATTTTCCTACTGGAAATAAGGATCACTTTGGCTCAGTATTTGCTTCTACAGGAATGGGACTTCGAGCTTTGGTAATGGGTGGTGGTGACCGTGAAATGATTGTGGGTATAGTGAGGTATCTTACAAGAAATAGAACGGAACAACATTGGCATAATACTTTTGCTACGGCACAAGTTATTCAAGGACTTACAGAATATGCTCGATTGGAAAGACAAGATCAAAAACCCTCTTCATACTCAGTTTTTCTTGCTGATAAAGAAGTTGCACGAGGATATTTTGATGCGAAGAATCAATTTGACACTATCGCACTTCCTCTTTCTGAATCGGACAAAAATGGAAATATCAAGGCAAGAATTACTTCAGATCAGGGAAATATTTTTTCTACTCTTTTGATTCGAGAATATCGAACGAATATGGAAGAATCACAAGAATCGCAAGGATTAACCATCACTCGATCATATAAAAATACGAAAGGAGAAAAATATTCTTTTGGAGTAGGAGATAGTATTGATATTGTCTTTGAAGTAACGGGTATTCGACCAGAATCACAATATATTGTATTAGAGGATCAACTTCCTTCGGGAATGGTTCCGGTGAATACGAAGATGAAAAATGAGCAAATGTCTCAAGGTAATTATAGTGGTTGGGAAGATTCTTATTGGCAAGTACAAAAAGAATATACAAAAAATGGAGTTATCTTTTCCGACCAAGGAGTCTCAGACTCAGATATAAGAAGGTATTCTTATAAGGCACGAGTGACTCATGCTGGAACGTTTTTCGCACCTCCAGCGACTGTATCGCTTATGTATGAACCCAAAGTATATGGAAGA
The DNA here is from genome assembly GCA_016699795.1 of Candidatus Moraniibacteriota bacterium. Lineage (NCBI taxonomy): Bacteria > Candidatus Moraniibacteriota > Candidatus Moraniibacteriota bacterium. Next base: position 1,157,239 of record CP065011.1, on the reverse strand, counting down.
ACTGCTGTTGAGAAGTTAGATTTGGCTAAAGAATCTGAATATTTTATTCATCAAGAAAAAGATAAACAACAAAAAAACTTATCCAGTATTTTTAAAAATATTGTTTCAATGATATTGTTTCTTATTGGAGCTATTTCTGTTGGTTTTGGTATAAAAGCGATAATTCTTTCCTTAAATAAGGGAAAAAAAGAAGAATTCGAAAATGAAAAAGAGAATAATAACATAACAGAAGATAACTCGAACACTGAAAATAACGTAGGAAATGAAGAAAAAATGGATGAAAAAAAGAATAATACGAATGAATAAAAATATTGCGTTTGGGATAACCATTACTTTGTTATTATGTGGTGTTACGGTGGGGATTTTCTTCTACAAGAACACTAATTCTTTGTCTGTTGCATCTGAAAAAGAAAGTTTTTCGAACAATGAAGAAATGGTATGTCAAAATGGTCTACACACAAATCGATTTTTTGATGAGGATCTCTTTTTTCGTACCAAAAACGAAAAAACAGGAAAAAAATATGCAAATGAAAATGTTGGTGGTGTAATTATCCCTCATCATTTATTGGCTAGTCGTATTATTGCTGGAACTCTAGAGTCAATTTCCTCGGATAGTATCGAAACGGTTTTTGTAATAGGTCCCGATCATTATCGAAAAGGAAAAACGTTTTTTACTACAAGTCTTTATAATTGGGAAACTTCTTTGGGTACTTTTGGTTGTGAAGGACAAAAAATCCATTCGCTTTTACAAAATTCTTTTGTAAAAAATAATCCTCAGGTATTAGAAGGAGAGCATTCTATTTCTGGAATTCTTCCTCATGTTAAGTTTTTTTTCCCGAATGCTCGAGTAGTTCCTATTTTGGTGAGAATGGATACAGAGAATGAAATGGTGGAAACTATGAGTCAGATTCTTTCGAATTTTTCGGACAAAAAAGGAAAGAATTTATTTATAGCTTCTCTTGATTTCTCGCATTATCTTTCAAATAAGGAAGCAAAAATTCGAAATAAAGAAACTTTGAAAGCTATGCAATCATATGATTATACGAGTATTCGATCATTCGATGATAAAAATGTGGATTCTCCTGAAACGTTAGAAATTTTTCTTCGAACGATGGAAAAAACAGGCTTTAATAAACTCCATGTTTTGTATGATACAGACTCGGGTGTGCTCACAGGAAAGCCATTCGAACAAACAACAAGTTATTTTGGTATAGTAGCGACACTTCCTTATGAAGAAAAATAAACAGTATTTAAAATTTATTCTCATTCTTTCTTTTTTGGGATTCTTTTTATTTCTTTTGGGAAAAAACATTTTTCCTATCGAAAAGGAAAGTGATGGAAAAAAATTAGTTTTATCTGAAGAAATAAAAGACCAAGTTTTTCAAGAAGAAAAAGAACTCTCTAAAAAAGCATCGGTGCTTTTTGTAGGAGATGTGATGTTAGATCGGTATATCCGAACGGTTGCAAAGAAAAATGGCTATGATTTTCTTCTTCAAGATAGTCAAAATATTCTTCAAAAAAGTGATGCTGTGGTAATGAATCTGGAAGGTCCTATAACAGAGAATCCTTCTCGATCAGAAAAAAGTGCCATAGGTTCTCGAGATAATTATTATTTCACTTTTGATCCAATGAGTGTCTCTTTTCTTTTAAAATATAATATGCGAATTGCTCATTTGGGGAACAATCATATAGGAAATTTTGGTAATGAGGGTATTCGTTCGACGCAAAATTATTTGGAAAAAAACTCTTTGGATTATTTCGGTGCTCTTGATGAAATTGCTGGAAAAACCACGTTTCGAAAAAATATACAAGGAGTAATGTTATCGTTTGTAAGTTATAATCAGTTTTCATCTTTTTCTTTGCAGGAAACATTATTTCACATAAGAGAAGAAAGAAAGCAATCTGATTTTGTTATTGTTTATACTCATTGGGGAGAAGAGTATAAAACAATTTCCAATCAGAAACAAAAAGAATTTGCGCATGCATTTATTGATGAGGGTGCAGATTTGATAATAGGATCACATCCTCACGTAATTCAAGAAAAAGAAGTATATAAAGGAAAAACTATTTATTATTCTTTAGGAAATTTTATTTTTGATCAGTATTTTGACACTTCTGTAAAAAAAGGACTTGTCGTTAATGTGATGTTTGATAAAGAAAAAAAATCTATAGAAATAAAAGAATTTCCAGTGAGTATGAAAGAAACGGGTGTGACGAGTTTATAAAGAAATTTGTGGTATACTTGTGATGTGGGTGAAGAAATCTTTTGAGAATTCTTTTTGGTTGATAGTGTTTTGTATGAGAAATAAATGGAGTATTAAAAAATAATAAGAAAAATGGGTATGAAACAAAATATAGGAAATGTTGATAAAATTGTTCGCGGAATAGGCGCTCTTATCCTTGCTTATTTGGGTTACGCTGTAAGCCCTTGGTTCTATATATTTGCTGGAATGCTTTTATTGACGGTTTTCTTTGGTTATTGCGGGTTATATTCACTTTTGGGAATTCAGACATGTCCTTTGAAGAAAAAATAAGAAAGGAATTGAAATTGCTTTTATAGAAAGTAAAGATGGAAAATAGCCAGACTTTTTTACGTTTTTTACCAAAAAGAAAGAATTTTCAGGGGATAAAATAATGAAATAAGGTTTATTTTTAATACTATTTTCGATTCCCTTGACTTTTTAAAAAAAATGTGATAATTTTGTTCAACTTGGTGATGAATCCGAAGAAGGCAAGCTTATTTCGATGTTCATCTTCAGAAACACTCGAAATAATTATTTGTTTTCTTAGTATTCATATTTATGACTTTTCAAAAAAATAATCGACCAAAATTTGGTCGTAGTGCTTTTGGTTCTGATAGAAGAAGACCGACTACTCGAAGTAGAGGACCAAAGAAAGAGAATATACATCCAACAAGATTTATTCAGCCAGCAATCATTTCGGCTGAAGATATCTATAAACCAAAAAACGCTTTTAGTGATTTTTTTGTAGATTCTTTGCTTAAAAGAAATATCGAGAAGAAAGGGTTTCAAAATCCTTCTCCGATACAAGACCAAACTATTCCTCTAGCTTTGGAAGGAAGAGATGTTATTGGACTTGCTAATACAGGAACAGGAAAGACTTTGGCATTTGCTATTCCTATCATTCACAGACTTTTGTCTGACCCTCGAGCACATGCTTTGATTATGGCTCCGACAAGAGAATTGGCAGAACAGATTTTTCTTGAAATGAGAACCCTTTCTCAAGGAGGAAATATTCCTTGGGCTCTTCTTATAGGAGGAACGCCTATGAGACAACAATTTAAAGATTTATCCCATCGACCACGAATGGTTGTGGGAACTCCTGGACGAATCAAAGATCATATTGAAAGAGAAACACTTCGATTGAATTTTTTCAACCATATCGTTCTTGATGAAGTTGATCGTATGCTCGATATGGGTTTCGTAGAAGATATGAGAGATATACTTTCACGAAGTTCAAAAGAGAGACAATCATTTTTCTTTTCTGCAACTTTGGATGATAAAGCTCGAAATCTTATTAATGAATTTTCAAAGAATCCAGTAACTATTTCTGTAACGAAAGGAAAAACGAGTGAAAATATTCATCAAAATATTGTAAAATACGTTTCTCGACAAGAAAAAATTGAGAAACTTCACCAACTTCTTATAGAGAAGCGTGACGAAAAAATATTAATCTTTGATGAAACAAAGCGAGGCGTTGATGCTTTGAGCAAAGAACTTCAAGATCGAGGATTCTATGCAGAAGCTACACATGGAGATAAAACACAGGGACAACGTCAGCGAGTTCTTGCTAAGTTCCGATCTGGTTATATAAAAATTCTCGTAGCTACTGATGTAGCAGCTCGTGGTATTGATGTCGCTGATATAACTCACGTTATCAATTATTCAACACCACAAAGCTATTCTGATTATATTCATAGAATAGGACGTGCTGGACGCGCTGGACGCGTAGGATATGCCTTGACTTTTGTAGAGAACTTTCGTTAGAAAGAAAAAAAAAGAATCTTTCATTTTTCCTTAAAATTTGACCGAACTTTTTATGAAAGGTACTATAAAGCTATAGCCATTTGAATTTTTGTTTATGAATCAATTCATCGATAAACTTCTGAGAAAAACATTGTGGTTATGGCTTCCTTTTGTAGCCTTTTACCGCTTGTGGAAAGAAGTCCTCTCTAAATTACAAGAGTGGGACAATGAACGTCAAAAAAAATAAAGAAAATATTAACAGACTTACTTTTTTTCAAAAACTCCCGATGTATTTTCGGGAGTTTTTTTTGATTCTATTTTTTATAAAGAAATAATTATCAAGAAAGAATATTTTTTAAGAGTTGTTCTGTGTTTTCGGGCATGCGAACAGTCTATGCGTTATGAGAATAATGGAAAACAAGACTGAAATTTTTTCAAAAAGAAAAAATAGAATGTATCTTCACCATAGGAATTAAAATTCAAAACACGGTTAAGTTCTTTTTTTATGTAAGCTAGAGAGGAAAAATTATTTCGAAGTTTCATATATAATATATTCAGCTACGTTTAGAAACTTGTTAGAGAAAATAAAAATACCAGCCGGAGAGCTGGTATTTTTATTCTCAAGGAATAATACAAATAAAGAAAAACTTTATTTGATAATTTCTTGTACAAGTGTTTTAAACATTTCAGGATTTTCTACAGCCATCTGAGAAAGAACTTTTCGATCAAGTTCATTTTTCTTTTCTTTCTGCATATTAATAAATTGGCTGTACTTTACTCCAAGTTCTCTCAAAGCGATATTGAGTCGAGTAATCCAAAGTCGTCGCATAGTTCGCTTTTTGGCTCGACGATCACGATAAGCATATTTTCCTGCTTTAAGAACAGCTTCTTTTGCTGCTCGGTAATGAGACTTTCGTCTCCATTTGAAACCTTTCGTAAGTTTCAGAACATTCTTTCTTCTTTTGGATGCGGCAACTCCGCGTTTTACTCGGCTCATAGTACTTCAAATTCGCTATCGATTAGGCAACTGATTCTTAATTAGAGAGGGCTCGAAGAACATTTGCTCGATCTGCTCCTTTGAGAAATTGAGCTCTTTTCTTCTTTCTTCCGAATGCACCTGTTTCTTTGCTATTGGCATGATTTTGCTTAGAAAACTGACGCTTTACTTTTCCTGTTTTGGTTACAGAGAATTTTTTCGAAACGGATTTACGGGTTTTGAGTTTCATAGACAATATTATTTTTCTACAGATGAATCAGCTTTTATTCTTCGGAAGCAATAACAACATGGAATCCTCCAGGAAACCTTTTGATATCTTCTTCTATTTTGTGGGGGATGTCAAGAGTAGATATAAATTCTTTAAGGTTATCACGAGCCATATCTTGATGAGCCTTTTCTCGACCTCGAAGTCGAATTTCAATTTTAACTTTATATCCTTTATCAAGAAATTTTTCTGTTTGCTTCTTTTTGAATTCGAGATCATGAGTGTCTGTTCGAAATCCTATACGAAGACCTTTCGTTCCTGTCTTTCTTTGATGCGTTTTTTGCTGTTGTTCTTTTTTGGCTTGTTGGTATTGAAATTTTCCAAAATCCAAAATACGACATACAGGAGGAACGGCTTTAGGGGCAACCTCAACTAAATCAAACTCTCTTTCTTTTGCCATAGTAAGAGCGTCTCTGATGTCCATTTCTCCAATTTGATTGTTATTTTCGTCAATAACAAAAACTCTCGATGTCTTTATTTGCTCATTGGAGCGATATCGGGGAACCTCGACTTTAAATTTTTTTGGCCGTCGAAATCGTCTTCTCATGGTATTTTTTTCCTTTGGAGAAAGGATTTTATATATTATGTGGAGCTGATGGGATTGATCCCATGTCCGGTAACGTAAATATCAAAGTTTCTCCGAACGCAGTCTTTCTTAACGAGAATCCGTGCAATACGGAATCTCGATTACGGTAGATATATCTTGGAGAAAGACAGAAAAAATATAGCTATCGCCTCACAATATCTTATTTTTCTTTTGTGAGAAAAAAGAAAAACCAGTCTCATATATATGACACCGAAAATTTGTTATGAGACACTCACAAATTTCGATGGCTTTGGCAATTTAGGCTAAAGCTGGGGCAAAAGAAGGATTAAATGCTTTCGCAATAGCTTCTTTAGCCTTGTTGAATACGGTTGCACGTATGTTTTCACGATCAGTTTATCGATATAATCGTGATAGATCGGTTCGCTTCTTTGACAAAGATCATTCCGTCAAGTCTAACAGCCCCTTGAGAAAGAAGAGTTTTTGCACTCATCTTTGCCTGAATATAACGAAAAATAGAGAGAATGTCAAATTTTATTTCACTACGTTCAACAATTAATTGTAATACTCATAGAATTTAAATGAGAAAACTTCATTTTTAAAAAAAAGAAACCCCCAAAAGTTCTTTTTGTTAACTTTTTGGGGGTGGGGGATAGAGTTCATAAGAACCTTTTCATGTGCGTTTTGAAAATTGGAGAGTTTTCCATATAGTAGCCAATGCTGAAGATGCTACTCTTGGAATCTCAGCAATATTCATAGGACTAAAAGGCGTTTTAAAATCTAGATTTTTTGTTCTGAGACGCCAACCTCTTTCTTGGTGGTGTTGCTGTTCACAGAGGACTATCGCGATTATTCTATCGCATTCTACTCTCACAATAATGCCCGCACGATAATCTGAGCATTTAAAAAGAGTGCCTCTTTGTAGGGAAATCATAACGAATTTCTCCTCTATTTTTTTAGTTGAATGAAGGAACTTGTAATGCTCATAAATTTCATCACGAATTATAGCATTTGTCAATATCGCGATTTATTTTGGAAAGAGGTATACTCTTTTCGTATGACGAAAGAAAAATTTTATTCAATAGAAGAAAGGATTCAAAAACTTCGAGAAGAAATCGATCAACTTCGGTATCGATATCATGTTTTGAATGATCCCGAAGTTACTGATGAGATATACAGCTCGCTTATGGCTGAGCTTAAAGATCTTGAAGAAAAATATCCTCAATTCCAATCTCCCACCAGTCCAACAGTTCGGATTGGGGGAGCCGCTATAGAAGCGTTTTCTAAAGTCGAGCATCGCGTTCGTCAATGGTCTTTTGATGATGTTTTTTCTTTTGAAGAATTAAAGAAATGGGAAAGTCGTGCTCTGAAATTATGGAGGGGTGATATTACTTACTGTACTGAGATGAAAATTGATGGATTAAAGATTATTCTTGAATATGAAAAAGGTGTGTTAAAACGAGGAGCAACCCGGGGAGATGGTCGTATCGGAGAAGACGTTACAGAAAATGTACGCACTATTCAATCAATTCCTTTTATTCTCAATGCTCCTGTAGATAGTATTGTTGTGGGAGAAATATGGATGGCCAAAAAAGAACTTGAACGTTTGAATAAAAATAGAACTAAAGCTGGAGATGCTGTCTTTGCCAATACAAGAAATGCTGCTGCCGGTTCTATTCGTCAACTTGATCCAAAAATTGTCGCAAAAAGAAAATTAGATTCTTTTCTTTATGATATAGATTATCTTTCTTTTTCATCAGAGATCGAGGGTAAATCATTTGTGTACAAAACTCTTCATGGTGAAGAAAAATCTTTTTTTCTTAGACAGCCTCAAACGCAGATCGATGAACTTCTTCTTCTTTCCCAATTGGGCTTTAAAGTAAATCCTTATCATAAAAAATGTCTTTCTCTTTCTGAGATAGAAACATTTTATAAGGAAGCGTCTGAAAAAAAGTCAACGTATGATTATGATGTTGATGGTGTAGTAGTAAAAATTAATGAAAAACCAGTTCAAGTTGAATTGGGATATACAGGAAAATCACCTCGATGGGGAATTGCTTATAAGTTTCCCGCCCAGAAAGTCACAACGGTTGTAGAAGATATAACGATTCAAATAGGAAGAACGGGAGTGCTTACTCCTGTGGCGCATCTTCGACCAGTTCAGGTGGCGGGATCTATCGTTTCTCGTTCAACTTTGCATAATGAAGATGAAATAAAACGGCTAGATGTGCGCATTGGAGATACCGTTGTTATTCAAAAAGCTGGAGATGTTATTCCCGATATAGTGGAGGTGCTTTTTTCTATGAGAACAGGAAAAGAAAGATTATTTATTATGCCGGGAGCCTGTCCTTCATGTGGATCTCTTGTCGAACGAAAAGAAGTGGATAGCGGTCTGAAAAAAGTAAGTGTGGCTTATTATTGTATGAATCCGCGGTGTTTCGCTGTTGAGCTTGAAAGACTTATTCATTTTGTGGGGAAGAAGGGTTTTAATATCGATGGACTAGGAGAAAAAATTGTAAAGCAATTGATTGACGAGGGTTTGGTAGGGGATTTTGCTGATTTTTTTGAGTTAAAAGAAGGAGATCTTCGTCCCTTGGAAAGATTTGCTGAGAAATCAGCATCTAATCTTATGGAAGCGATAGAAAAAAGCAAAGAAATAACATTTGATCATTTTCTTTTTTCTTTGGGAATTCATCATATAGGAGAGGAAACAGCTCGACTTTTGGAAGGATATATTCAGAATCATTACCCCTTAGCATTTTCTCATATTCGAAAATTTGCTGATACTATGAAAGATATTTCAGCTGAAGAATGGGAAAGTATAGAGGGAATCGGACCTAAAGTGGCAAAAAGTATAGAAGAATGGTTTTCGTATGATCAAAATCAAGAAATACTCCATCGACTTGATGATTTGGGAGTTCGTTTTAAAAAAGTCAAAAAAAACACTTCCGTTGAGGGGAAAAATAAAAATGCTTTTCTTGGTAAAACGATGGTGATTACGGGTGAGTTGGAGCGTTTTTCTCGTGAGGAAATAAAAAACATTATACGAGAATACGGAGGAAAAGTTTCTTCGAGCGTAAGTAAAAAAACAGATTATCTTGTTTGTGGGAAAAACCCTGGATCAAAGTACGAAAGAGCTTTGGAATTGGATATTAAAATTCTTTCAGAAGAAAATTTGTTTGAAATATTAGGAAAATAATTTTCTCATACTCCGCCTTCATCATTTTTTATTTGAAAATAAAAAAGTCCCGATTTTCTGAAAGTTTTTCAGTCATCGGGACTCGGTTTCTTTATTCTAACTTTGGATTAGTATTTTATGTTGAGAAAAATATTTTTCTTATGTCACTAAGATTGGTGAGATAATATTCTTCTTTTTCATTACAAAAGAGATTTTCGTCACAAAATGGGATAAAACCATCCCACCCAGTAAATCGATACTCTTGTGTATACCTATGTTGTCCTTTTTGGATAAGCCAATGAAAATCATCTATAGTTCCTGCGCAGTTTCTATAAAGATCCTTTACAGGTGGTATGTTGGAAAAAATATCGCTAAATATACCCATTTCTTTTTTATAGAAAACAAATATTTTAGCACCTCCTAAAGGGGGGCATCCTCCGGACTTTCTTATTTCTTTATAGAGAGGAATGTGATTCTCTCTGATTACAGCGGTGAAAATATTCTTTGAATTTATAAAGAACGTAGCCATTGTATGTATACCTCTTATTTTTTAAGTTAAAATGCATCTTGCGTTGTTAAATAACATCGTGATAGCTATATCGTCGTTACGAAGATTCTTCGATAACGACACAAGAATAACATCAGAAAAACACAAAAGTGTCAATATCGCATAAAATGTTTCTTTGATTTATACTTAAGAAAATAAATAGAAAGCATTGTGTGGATAGAGAATCTTTTCTATTTTTGAATAGTTGTTAATTTTTTTCTTTATGCTTTCCAAAGAAGAAGTTTGTCATATTGCGCATCTCGCTCGTATTGAATTATCAGATCAAGAGGTAGAAAAATTTGGTAAAGAAATGAGTGCCATCTTGGAATATATAGAAAAACTTAATGAGCTTGATACGCAAGAGATTGCTCCTATCGGACATATAACGGGTATGGTAAATATCTACCGTGAGGATCGTGTTCATAGCGCTAAAGAACAAGAACATGAGTTACTTATAAAAAATATTCCGAAGAAAAAAAATGATTGTATAGTAGTAAAGCAAGTTTTAGCTTAAATTTTTTATGATACGTCAATTACAAGAAAAATTGCGAAAGAGGGAAATAACCAGCCGATCAATCGTGGAAAGTTATTTTGAAGTTATCGAAAAGAAAGAAAAAGATCTTGATGCTTTTGTTACTTTAAGAAAAGAAAAGGCTTTACAAGAGGCTGATACAATGGATATCCAGTTTGATCTTGGCCGAGAAATGGGGATGCTTTCAGGAATTCCCTATGCAGCAAAAGATAATATGTGTGTAGAGGGAGAATCCATAACTGCGGGTTCCCGAATGCTTTCCGGATTTCGTGCTCCCTATAACGCTACGGTTATTCAACGATTGGCAGAGGAAGGAGCTATTCTTGTTGGTATAACCAATATGGATGAATTCGCTATGGGGTCATCCACAGAAACAAGTGCTTATAAAAAAACAAAAAATCCCCATGATATTTCTCGAGTTCCTGGTGGATCTTCGGGTGGGTCTGCTGTCGCTGTCGCTTCGGGTATGGTGCCATGGGCTCTTGGTTCGGATACAGGAGGATCTATTCGTCAGCCTGCGTCTTTTTGTGGCACTGTCGGTTTGAAACCTACATACGGAAGGGTTTCTCGTTATGGACTTTTGGCTATGGCGTCGAGTTTGGATCAAATCGGTCCTTTTGCTATGAGCGTGGAAGACACGGCTATTATACTTTCTTCTTTATCGGGAGAGGATATTCATGATGCGACCACTGCGCAGAGTTTTGGAAAACGATATGAAGATTTTCTTACGGGAGATATAACGGGCAAGAAGATAGGCGTTATTAAAGAATGGATTGAGCACAAGGGATTAGATCCTGAAATCAGACAAAAAATCGAAGAATCTCTTACTCTTTTTAAAGAAAAAGGAGCGATTGTGGAATATGTTTCTTTGCCAACGATTGAATATGCGATACCTGTGTATTATATTCTCGTATCTTCTGAAGTAAGCTCAAATATGGCTCGATATGACAGTATTCGATTTGGCTCGGGGAGTCCTGAAGCGAAGACAATTTTCGAAGTATACTCAAAATCAAGATCTCAATTTTTGGGTTCTGAGGTGAAGCGAAGGATTATGCTTGGAACGTATGCGCTAAGCTCAGGATATTACGATGCCTATTACAAAAAAGCTCAGAAAGTGCGATCTCTTATACGCAAAGATTTTGAACGGGTTTTTGAAGAAGTTGATCTTTTGTTTGGTCCCACAAGTCCAGAAGTTGCTTTTGAATTTGGTGCCAAAATAGAGGATCCACTTTCAATGTATCTTTCGGATATATATACAGTTACTGCCAATATTGCAGGCGTTCCAGCTATTTCATTTCCTATTGGCTCTCTTGAAAAAAATGGAAAATCTCTTCCTATTGGAGGCCAGCTGATGGCGAAGTGGTTTGATGAAGAAGGTCTTCTTGCCGCTGCGGATGTGTTTGAGAAGGCGTTGATGTCAAAATAATACTTTTTTTATGGAGATAACGTTTGGAGAAATAGTTGCATCTTTACTTAGATTTATTGCTTCCTTTTGGAATTCACCTTTTTTGGATTTTTTACGCTTTCTTTTGGCTGTGTATACCATAGTTCTTTTTCTTGATCTGATAATGCTTCTTATTTTGCGTGATGTGAAAAAAGATATTCGTGTAGGGAAATTTGGAGCCGATATGCCAGTAGCTCATAGAAAATTCATAAAAAAACAATGGAAAATTGTATCCGAGCATATGTCGGGACATACGGATTCAGATTGGAAAATTGCTATTTTGGAAGCGGATAGAATCGTTGATTATGTTCTGGAAATTTCGAGATTTCCAGGAACGAATTTTCGAGAACGAGTGGAGTTGGCTTCTTCAGAACAATTGAGCAGAAAAGAAGACCTTCTTAGAGCGCATCTTATTCGAAATTCTATAATAAAAGAATCTTCTTTCTCTCTTGATCATTCCACAGCAAAAGAGCTTATAGCTATCTATGAATCGGTTTTGAGTAGCTGGGGAGCTTTATAAAATGATTGTTATTAATTTTTTCTTTCTCCTACAATTTCGAAATTTTTACCGTATAGCGATGAAAATTTTGTGACGAAAGAAAATTCATAAGAATTTTATACACAGTATATGGAAGTTATCGGTATACAAACAAGAATAGTGCATCCTCCAAAAGATGATCTTTATACTGTTTTTGAAGAAAGTATTTCCGATATCCGAGAAGAAGATATTTTATTGATTTCTTCAAAAGTATTAGCTATTCATCAAGGTAGATGCGTACCCACCAAACATATTTCAAAAGAAGATTTAATTCTTCTTGAAGCAGATCATTTTTTTTCTTATCACAACAAAGCTTTGAAAAGAAATTTTTCTCTTACTATCAAGGGAAATACATTGGTAAGTTCGGCAGGTATCGATGAATCAAATGGTAATGGGTATTATATTCTTTGGCCAGAAAATAGTACTTCTTTGTGTCGAGAGATTCAGACATTTTTGAGAGAGAAATATCATCTTAAGCGTTTTGCTGTCATTGCTGTGGACAGCCAATCTGTTCTCTTGCGTTATGGTGCTATTGGTGTGGGTATAGGATATTTTGGTATGCATCCTTTGAAAAATTATATCGGGAAGAAAGATTTATTCGAAAGGCCTTTCGTTATCGAGCGATCGAATATGATTGATATGATTGCCTCGGCAGGAACTTTGGTTATGGGAGAGGGATCAGAACGGGTTCCATTGGCACTTGTTCGTGGTGTTTCGGGTGTTGAATTTAGTAATGAAGATACAACTGATGAATTTTTCGTTTCTATGGAAGAAGATAAATACGCCCCATTCTTTGATGTTTTTCCAAAGAAATAAAAGAGATAATTCCACACCCATTCTTGCCTTTTCTACCGACGAATCTTTGTGATAAATCAAGAAAACTTTCCGGATTTTCTTTTCGTTGTTCGGATTCCTCCCCCTGAGAAAAAGGGGGATTGAGGGGGATTTTCTTTGTATGAAATTCTTTTGTGAAATCAATACAAATCCCTCCCCCTCGAAGACTCGGGTACTCCCTTTTGGCAAAGGGAGAGAAGAAAGAGAGAAAGACTCGGTAATCCCTTTTCCTCAGGGAGAAAAGACAGAAAAAAGTGTGAATAAAACTCCCATTTCACAAAAAACACAAAACATCCTATACTAAAAAAAGAAAAAAGATTATTTCACAAACAAAAAAAAGAACATTTATTATACAATAAAATAGTATGATGTTTACGAAAAAAAATACTCCCCCCAAACTACAAAGAACTCTTGATGGAATACGAAAAGAAAAAAACAATACTTATTCTATAAAAGAAAAAAAAGAAATCTCTCTTTCTTCTTTTTTTTCTTTCCTCTCCAAAAAAAGAAAACTCACTTCTACTTTCCTCTTAACCATTCTTATCTTAGGAGGAGTCTCTTTTTTCTTTTCAAAAAATATAAAAGGAGCAACGTATGGATGGATTCAAAGTAGTTGGATAGGAGGAGTAACAGTAAATACTGCTACACATACCAATAATCAAGAAAACTGGACGGAGTTTGCTTCGAAAGATGCAAACATTCAAGCAGATGCAAGTGGTGTAATGATTACGGGGACGGCGAATACATGGGTAGAGACGACGGATAGTAACTTTGCCACAGGAACAAACACGGGAGTATATGTCTCCGGAACAGGAACGAATGCGGATATAAAACTCCTTAAGCCTCCCGGAGCAACGTGTTCGACCAATACTGAATGTTTTACACCATCTGTATGTTCAACAACATGTCTTTATTCGTGTAGTAGTGTTTCTTCCGGAGTTCCTTGCGGATTTCAAGGAATAATTTATAGTCCTATTACCGCCAAAGACGGAAAAGTATGGCTCGACAGAAATCTCGGTGCAACACGCGTAGCTACAGCATTCAATGATTCGCAATCTTACGGACATTATTATCAGTGGGGAAGAGGAACTGATGGACATCAACTTACAACTAGTACCACAACAGGAACGCTTTCTTCTTTGGATACTCCTGGACATGGACAATTTATTCTTGCTCCCAGTTCTCCTTATGATTGGAGAAGTCCACAAAACAATACTCTCTGGCAAGGAGTCGATGGTACAAATAATCCATGCCCTCCAGGTTTCCGCCTTCCTACTCAACCAGAATGGAGTGTTCTTGTTTCGGCAGAAGGAATTACTGATAGCGCTACCGCGTACGCGAGTACTTTAAAATTATCCGTCGCGGGCTACCGGCACCGCTCCAGTGGCGGTTTCGGCAATCAGGGGAGTTACGGGTTCTATTGGTCGAGTAGTGTAAGTGGTACGCTTGCGTTGAACCTCTACTTCAACTCTGGGAGTGTGAATCCCGCCAATTCCTACGACCGCGCTAACGGGTTACCGGTTCGGTGCCTTAAGAATTGATTTCTGCTTTGACTCCCCTGCATTTTGGGCGGGGTTCCGCCGGAGGCGGAATTTGAGTTTTTCCCCTTTTCCTTCAGAAAATATTTTTCATTCATTTTTTTCAAAAAATATATGGCAACGTACGATAATCTTCCGGTATATAAAGCGAGCTATGATTTACTTCTGGAACTTTTTCTTGTTGTGAATAATTTTTCTCGGGATTATCGTTTTACTCTGGGTGAGCATATAAAAAACGAAACGATTACGATGATGATGTGTATTTATCGTGCCAATAAAGATCGATTAGAAAGAAAAAAGAATATTAGTTTAGCTCGAGAACGCGTTGAAAATATTCGCGTTTTATTGCGAATACTAAAAGATCTTCGTCAAATAGGCCTCAAAAAATTTGTTGTTTTGCAAGAATCCATAGAATTGGTTTCCAAACAACTTACCGGATGGGAGGCTAGCTGTACCTAACGATATGCTCTTTGTATGTGGGCGAGAGCCGTCTTTTGCTACGTGTGAAAGCGGGAGTGCCCTTAATCAATTCAATACCCCTCTTATAAAGAGGTTTCTTTATAAGGAATTTCTTCCATTTTTTTTGGAAGTTTTGTGTGATGTTACGACAATGCACAAGAAGTGGAGTGGGTATTCTTTCGTCGCGGGCAACCGGAACAACTCCAATGGCAGTTTCAACAATCAGGGGAGTAACGGGAACTATTGGTCGAGTAGTGTAAGTGGTACAAATGCGTTGAACCTCAACTTCAACTCTGGGAGTGTGAATCCCGCCAATTCCAACAACCGCGCTAACGGGTTAACGGTTCGGTGCCTTAAGTATTGATTTCGAAAAGGAGTACCTTCGGGTACTTTTTTCGTTTTTTTATGGAAAAACTTCTTTTTGATCTTTTCTCTGCCTATTATGTTGCTCGAAAAAATAAAAGAGGGACTATGAATGCCGTGTCTTTTGAAATCGAATACGAAAAAAATATCATGGAATTGTATCAAGACATTGTCGAACGTCGGTATGAAATCCGCCCGAGTATTTGTTTTATTGTACATAAACCGGTAAAGAGGGAGATATTTGCTGCTGACTTTCGAGATCGTGTCGTTCATCATCTTCTTTTCCAATATATAAACCCTGTTTTTGATAAACAATTTATTGCTGATACGTATAGCTGTCGGAAAAAGAAAGGAACTTCTCGTGGAATTGATCGTGTGAATTACTTTCTTCGCTCGTGTTCTGATAATTATCAGAAAGAATGTTGGATTTTGAAATTGGATATCGAGGGATATTTTATGTCAATGGATCGTACTATCCTATGGAATATGATATGCACAGCTTTTTTTCGTAAGAAGAAAAAAGAAGATAATCTTGATTTAATTTTGTATCTTCTTCAAAAAGTTATTTTTAACGATCCAACAGATAATTGTTTTATAAAAGGACAAAGAAAAGATTGGATTGGATTGCCTCGCAAAAAAAGTTTGTTTTTTGCCAAAGAAGGGAGTGGATTTCCTATTGGGAATCTTACTTCCCAACTTTTTGGAAATATATATATGAGTGGGTTTGATCATTTTGTTCGAGAAACTCTTGGTGTGAAATGGTATGGACGATATGTGGACGATATGATTTTTATGGACAAGAAGAAAGATTTTCTTCTTGAAATTCTTCCAAAAATTTCTGAATATTTGTGCCATTCTTTGGCTTTAAGTATTCATCCAAAAAAAATATATTTACAACCACTTTTTAATGGGGTTTCTTTTCTTGGCGTGCGTATAAAACCGTATCGTACGTATATTGGTCCAAGAATAAAGAGGAATTTTTTTATAAGTATAGGGAGAATGAGAAATTCTTTTAAAAAAAGAACTTTATTGAACACAAGAGAGCGATACCAAATACTTTCTCGAGTAAATTCTTATTTAGGATGTATGGGCTGGTGTCGAAGCTATTATTTGAGAAAAAAAATGATAGATCTTTTGATGAAAAAAAATTTAGATCGATACTATACTGTTTCTGAAGGAATGTTACGGATTACATCCAAATGGAATCCTTGTAGAGACGGAGAGAAGGGATAGGCGGTTACTTATTTTTATTCTTCGAGGAGATAAAAAAATTGGAAGAAATATTTTTTGTATGGTATACTTTCTCTTGTATGAATAGAACAAAACAAAAGAAACAAGGAATCTTCTTTTGGATGTATGCGATGGTGTTTTCCTTCGTTTTTTTTGGTATGTTTTCGGGTGAAGTAAGAGCAGCTGATCCAATAAGTGGAACATATACATCGGCAATTAAAGACTTTGCTTTTCAAGTAGGTGCTGAAGCGCTTACATGGACGGAAACACTTCCCGCAGGAACATCGATATCCGTAGAACTTCGTGCAGGGAATATCTCAGATCTTTCCGATGGTATGTGGACTGCGGTAACGAAAGAGGCTCCTCTTGGAGAATCGTTTCAAGGGTTTCGTTATTGGCAGTATCGCATTACCCTTGCTACTTCAGATGGGAATTTTATCCCGAGTATTTCTGATATTTCTCTTATAGGCTATACAGGGGAGCTCATTTCTTCTCCTTTTCGAAGTGAAAATTATGGAAATACATTGGAAAAAATTTCATGGACACAATCAGGTAATTCTTCAACATCCCAAGTGCATTTTCGGGTACGAACATCTTTTAACGGATCAAATTGGACTGCGTGGTGTGGTCCAAATGATGGAGGGTCATCATGTGATCAAATGAGTGTTTTTTCTGATAGTTCTGGAGGGCAAGCAATAGATACTTTGTTTCAGAGTGGAAATGATGATATGTGGATCCAATACAAAGCAATTTTTGCTACTACAGTCCAAGAAATGTCGAGTTTACGACTTAATTCTGTAGGAATGGAGTATGATCGTGTTCTTTGGAGCGGAACACGTGAAAGTATAGTCAAAGACATCTCCCAAATCGGAGATTTCCGAACCATCTCTTGGACAGAGAATCTTCCCAATGAAACTTTTCTTTCAGTTCAGCTCCGTGCAGGAAATACTCCGACACCTGACGGAACATGGTCTTCGTGGATTCCCATTTCCAATGGGGGAGATATATCCCAATTTACAGGCAATCGCTATCTTCAATATACCGTTACCTTTTCTTCGTATGATGCAGATAATATCCCAAGCATCTCCGATGTCACTCTCTCCTATATCTTGCGTCCATTAGGAACATTTCTCCTCACTTCTTCTCCTTTTAACTCTTTTGATCCTACCAACCTCCTCTCCAAAATAGAATGGAATGAAACCATTCCTCCTCAAACAAATATACGTTTCCAACTCCGAACCGCACCAGATCTAACAGGATCTCCTGATTGGAACAATGGTTCCAAATGGTGTGGACCTACAGATTGCGCCCTCACAACAAATAGCAATGACTTTGCTTCGAGTTTTTACGAAACAACACCACAAGGAGAATCTACCAATCCCATACATCTAGAAGGAAACAATGATCAATGGTTACAGTATGCTACCTGGCTTTCTAATGAAAACACCGGAGCCACTCCAACACTTTCTCAAGTAACGCTTACCTATCTGGTAAACGCTTCTCCTATGATTCAAAATGTAACTGCTACTCCCAATACAGATAAAACAGTAGATATCACCTACGAAGTCAAAGATCCTGATACAACTACAGGAACCAATACTCCAGGATTTATTACTCCGAGCTTTTCCTATTGGGATGGAGATTCATGGGAAAGCATTGCTTCTAATACTCTAGCTCCCGAAGATGTACAAAACAAAGCAGTGAATCAAGATTCGTACACAACACACACAGCTACCTGGACTCCTTCACTTTCTCACTCAAATCTCTATCTTTCTGGATCAGCCAAGATTCGTGTCACTATAGGGGACAATGAAGGAGCAAACAATACAGCAACACAAGAATCCAATACCTTTACACTGGATACAAAAACTCCCACCAATCCCTCCCTCCTTGTCGATGCTTCTACTCAAGACCTCACCATTCCCTCCACCACATCAGCTCTCACTCTTGGAATGAGTGATGACTCTAATGTTTCTATGAAAATCTCCCTCCTTGCTGATCTCTCTGATGCAAACTGGGAAGTATTTAATGCAAACACAACTATCAAACTTGAAACTGATCCTGACATTATCTATGTCCGCTTCAAAGATCAATACGGAAATGAAACGCCAATTATCTCCACCCAAACGATAGAGACTCCTACAAGAATCATGACACAAGATACGAGTAATATGCTCATGACTCCTCCTGAGTATCGAGTCTTTGTAGGATTTAAAACGGTAGCAGAACCTATAGGAGGATTTGCTAATTACAAACTCTATCGAAGTGAAAATGAAGGAGCCTTCACCCTCTTAAATAGCGTAACCTCTCGAACGAATAATTTCCTTACCGATGCCACAACGCAAGAGAGTATACTCTATGCTTACAAAGTAAAGACAACCGATCAACAAGGAAATGTTTCTTTCTTCTCACAAACCGTTACCGCCAAAGCCAATGGAGTCCAAGACTTCGGAGAAGGGGGAGGAGGAAGTGATGGAGATGTTCCTACTCTTGCTAATGTAACAATTACTCAAATAGACACCACAACATTCACGGCTACCTGGGAAACAGATGAACTCTCCAACTCAACAATAGAATATGGAACCTCTCAAGGAATCTATACCAAACAAGTAGGTGTTCCTACCTTTTCCGATGGAGGGGGAGGAGCGGGTATTCACAGTGTTACCGTTACCAACCTCACACCCAATACCACGTACTATTTCAAAGTTGCCTCTACTGATCCTCAAGGCAATACCGGAGTCAATGACAATAATGGCAATGGATATGAAGTCACAACGAATCCTGGACCTTCTATCAGTAATGTTTCTGTCGCATCGTCTTACAACAATCAAGCTACTATTGTTTGGGATACTAATGTTCCTGCTAATACCGTCATAAATTACAGTGAACAAAAAAACAATGGACAACTTCAAGATCCCATTACTATCTCTGGTTCCAGTGTTCTTACCAAGAATCATTCCATAACGCTTTCCGGACTGAGTCAAGGAACGGATCATTATTTTCGCGTTACCTCCACCGACTCACAAGGAAACATTGCCAATGACAATAATGGAGGAAACTATTTTCAATTCCGTACGACACTTGATACTGATCCTCCTGTGTTTTCTAATATCGAAACACCTGTGGTTTCCAATAATGATGCAGTGATCACATTTACTACCGATGAACCTTCAAGTAACAAACTATATTTCCGAAAACAAGGAAGTGCTAGTTTCCAAGAAACCACAACGACTTCCACCTATGACAGATCACACTATATCATCATAAAAAATCTCCTTCCTGAAACTACGTATGAATATCGATTCGTCGTACGAGATATCAATCAAAACGAAGCACAGAGTGATCTTAAAACATTTACTACTTTGGTAGATCCTGAATACGATCATCCTCCAATAACGAGTATTACCAATATATCGAATCCTCCTCATATTCTTACTGATACAAAAGCGGTGATTACTTTCGAAACGGACCAAATCGCTAACTGTGTCTTGGAATATGGCACAACCAGTAGATCCTACAATGAAATTCCTCAAACAGAAGCGACAGGAATCTATGACACACTCCATTCCCTGCATCTTGGAGGACTCATCTTTAACACAACCTACTTCTACAAACTTCTTTGTGAAGATAATCTTGGAACCCTCATAGAGAGTGAAGAAAAAAGCTTCACAACAAAACTCAAACAAGTAGACAGTGGAAGTGAACAAGCAGAATCTACTCCTCCCTCTATCTCAGGAGTCAAAGTCAAAGACATTACAGGAGAGAGTGCTGTGGTGAGTTGGGAGACGGATGAAGTGGGGAATAGTAATGTTCAATACGGAAATACAAAAGAATATGGACTTATTGTGGGAAATGACGTTGTAAATACAGATCTTACTAAATACACAACTTCTCATTCTGTTGTTATGAGAGGACTCATTCCTTCAACAAAGTATTTTTTTAGAGCAAGTTCTTCCGACACCGCCGGAAACATAGGCACCTCCTCCCAACAAACCTTCCAAACGCAATCTCCTTCTTCCATCTCTTCCATTAAAGCTTCTTCCAAACAAATAGGGGAAACAACTATCACATGGAAAACTTCCACTCCCACTACCTCTATTGTTGAATATGGAAACACAGAAAACTATGGACAAACAAGAAAAAGTGAAGAACTCAAAAAAGATCATGAAATTATCATAAACAATCTTTTAGAAAACTCTACCTACCACTTCCGAGTAAAAGGAGAAGATGAATCAAAAAATCTCTTCTCTTCTTCCGACTCTACCTTTGAACCAAAGTCTCCACCACAAATCAAAGAAATCAAGATAGAAGTTCTTTCAGACAGAGAAGCAAAAGTAAACTTCCTTACTGATACTCTTACCGACTCTCTTGTAACCTACAAAAACAAAAACAAAGAAGAAGATCAAAAGAGTGAAGGAAATCCCTCCCTCCTCCAAACTCACTCCCTCACCCTCAAAGAACTCACTCCTGGAGAAAACTACGTTCTTACTGTACGAGTCAGAGATGATATGGGAAATGAAACTCTCTCTGATGAGATAGAATTCACTATGCAAAAAGATGAAACTTCTCCTACAGTAGAAAGAGTCTCTACCGACTCCGCTCTTTCACAAAACGGAAAAGTACAAATGATTATTAACTGGCAAACAGATGAAGATGCTTCTTCCTCCCTCATCTACAAAGAAGGAAGAGCAGGAGAAGAAAAAACAGTGAATGTAAGTTCTTCCCCAACAAAGAATCACATCATTGTACTCACCTCTTGGAAACCAGGAACTCTCTACTCTTACAAAGTCATAGTAAAAGATCTGAGTGGGAATGAAACCATAACCAAAGACTACATCACCCTTACACCACAAACAAAAGAATCTGTTGTAGAACTCATCATAAAGAACTTCAAAGAAATCTTTGCTTGGACGGGAGGGTAGGAGGGGAGGAGGGGAGGAGGAAAAAAACTCTTTGAACTTATATTCATAAAAAGGAGGGATCTCCACCAGAGGTGGACCAAGTCTCGACTCACTCACTACGCTTACTCGATTGAAATGATGAAGAAAGAGGGAATTGCTAAAGATTTTTTATTGGAGAAAAAATCTAATTGGCAATGTATTTTCTGTTAATATTGATTGAAATATAACCAAGTCCAATAAAGATGAGACCGAGAATCACAAGAGAAATTGGCCAACCAAGTGAATTTGCAAAATATTCACTTGTGATATACGAGACATGTGCGATAAGAAAAAGAGTGCTTATGATTAAAATGCTACGACTTTTCATATATATAGATAAGAAAAGACCTCCAATAACAAGAATAAAATAAAATATTTGCCATAAAACAGAATCAAATACTTGCGAAAAAGCAGCTCCAAAAAAACCAAGCGCGCCGAAAAAATAAAGAATCCTAATAAGTTTCTCATTCCAGCCATTACGGAACGTATGTGCTAACAATAAGTAACTCAATCCCATTATCATAGTGAGATAGGCGTATAAATCTTCACTATAAAGTGAAGCGTTTGTAATTGCATCAAAAAGAAAATAAACAAAGGCTGTGCCATTAATTATCGCAAAAAAAGTTAAAATAGCATTTTTGTGTACAGAATTGAGTAAGAGATAAAATATAAAAATAATACCAAAGGTAAAGGCGAGTGGCCATAAAGAATCAGATCCAGTACTTAATTCTGAAAGTGTAACAAGTGATCCCCCAGGAATTAATACGCCCCCAATGAAATGAAAAATAGCACCAATATTTTCATCAGGTTTATTTTTGAGCAATAGAGAACCAATAGCGGCGAACAGAAAACCAAGTCCCAAGGTAATGATTATACGACCAAAAGATCCCAAATCATACCAAATTTGAGAGATGAAAATAATAATTCCAATAATTACAATAGCTATTCCTAAAACATAAAGCATTTTTGTTATGGAAAAGAAGGGGGTGTCTTTCAAATTTTCCATTTTAACTTCATTTTGTGCTGTTTGAGCAAGAACAAAACGATTTACTATTTCTTCACGACTTATTTCTCCCGTATATATTTTCGCTGAAAGTTCTTGTAATAATTCTTCTTTATCCATAAAGAGTATTAAAAAATAGTATTAGTTAATTTCTTCCGGGTAACACCCATCCTATAAAATGAAAATCATTTTCTTGATAATCATATTTATTATTAATAGTATTGAATAGGTTTATTTTAGTTTTACCATTTCCTTTCGTAAGATAATAACCATAAGAAGAAGAAGAATCTCCTCCGAAAAAGTTAAAAAAAATACTTCCTCTTCTTCTATCGTAATAGTCATAGTCTGAAATCGTAACACCATCAGGTGATGCTGAGAGATTATTTAGTGTTAAGGATTGAGTTTCTTCAAATGTAATTTCTTTACCTTCATTTTTTTTCGTATCATGTACGAAAAAATGGATGTCATAATTTTTGATGTCATAGACTTCTCTAGGTTTCAGCATTTCATTATTGTCTAAATTTAAGGCGGAATAATCTAAGTCATGAGTGATCAGTTTATTGCCTACAACTGAATAACGCTTTTCAAGATAAGCGGGGCAACTCGCATAAAGATATGTCTCAATCTCAGCACAATATATGTAAACAAAATTATAATTAGTGGATAGAAAGAATGATGGAATATAGATACTCAAAGCAACGCCTATTATAAATAGGATAGGCAATGTAAAAGCAAGGAATATAACGAAGTTTTTCTTTAGAAATTCCATACGTTTTAATTATAAATAATTAGTTAATAAAGTTATTGATATTTTTATATAAATTTATAGATTTTTAAATTTTAACATATGTAACATCTTTACGCTATTTTTAGGCGAATAGATGAAAAACTTTATAAAATACACTTATTCCAAATCTTTAAGAAGTGTTATTATTGAGTATATATTTATTTTTTAGGTTGATTTTTTTTGAAACCTTTCGGAAATATTGAAAAGAATGGTCTTTTCTGATAGGCTTGAGAAATAAAGTATAATTGTATGAGAAAATCATTTGCAGAAGTTGTTTTGAAGTATCTTGAGGATATTGATGGATTCACTCTTGATGTTTCAACAAGAAATCCCATAGAGCGAATTTCGTTCAAGGTTTCTTCTGGGCAAATAACACCCATCGATGCTTTGGAAAAAGTTCGTGCTCAATCCACGTTATATCGATTGAATAAGTCTCAATATAAGGGATTAGAAGACTGTGTTCGAAAAATAGTATAAAAGAGAAGCTTATGAAACTTCACGAAGTTCGAAAGAAATATTTTGATTTTTTTTCTCAAGAAGGACATGCCATAATTCCATCATCTCCACTTACTCCAGAAAATGATCCCACAACACTTTTTACAGGTTCTGGTATGCAACCACTTATTCCTTATCTCTTGGGAAAAGACCATCCTATGGGAAATCGTTTGGTAAATTCCCAGAAATGTTTTCGAGCAGAAGATATTGAGGAAATTGGAGATAATCGACATACTACTTTTTTTGAAATGTTGGGCAATTGGTCTCTTGGAGATTATTTTAAAAAAGAGCAATTACAATATTTTTTTACTTTTCTTGTAAAGGAAATAGGTATTGATCCTCGTCGTTTGTATGTGACGGTTTTTTCCGGTGATGATACGAATGACATTCGTAAAGATGATGAATCTGTTGCATTGTGGAAAGACTTCTTCTCTCAATACGATATTGATGCAAAAGTTGTTCATCTAGAAACTGAAGAAAATGGAGGTCAGCTTGGTATGCAGGGAGGAAGAATTTTTGCTTATGGAGTAAAGAAAAATTGGTGGAGTCGTTCGGGTATTCCTCAAAATATGCCAATAGGAGAACCAGGGGGGCCTGATAGTGAAGTTTTTTTTGAATTTGAAACCGTAGAACATTCTTCAAAATTTGGAAAGTATTGTCATCCCAATTGTGATTGTGGTCGGTATATGGAAATTGGAAATTCTGTATTTATGGAATTTTTGCGATCCAAAAAAGGTTTCGATGTGTTGCCACAAAGAAATGTTGATTTTGGTGGAGGATTAGAGCGAATTACTGCGGCTTCAGAAAATAAAAACGATGTTTTTTGTATAGACATTTTTCAATCCATCATTGCCTGTATAGAAGAGTATTCCAAAAAGAAATATGAAGAAGATAAAAGAGCCTTTCGTATTCTTTCTGATCATATTCGAGCAAGTGTTTTTATTATGAATGATGGGGTATTTCCTTCCAATACAGGACAAGGGTATGTTTTGCGTAGGCTTCTTCGAAGAGCTATTCGATTTGCGGACTCTCTGAATATTCCTCAGGGAAAACTTACCTCACTTGTAGATGCTGTTATTTTAAATTATTCAGAAATGTACAGCTCACTTCAAGAGAATAGTTCTAAGATAAAAAATCTTTTAGAAGAAGAGGAGAAAAAATTTAGAAACACACTTACGAAAGGAATAAAAGAATTTGAAAAACGAGCGCAAGCTGGTTCTATTAGTGGCAAAGATGCTTTTGTGCTTTTTTCTACGTATGGATTTCCTATGGAGATGACGCAAGAATTATCTTTGGAAAAGGGTATCTCCGTTGATCGAAGTCAGTATGAAAAAGAATTCGAAGAACATAGAAACCTTTCACGAACAGCTTCCGCAGGAACATTCAAAGGAGGTCTAGCGGATTCCAGTGAAAAGACTACCATGCTTCACACGACAACACATCTTATGCTTGCAGGGTTACGAAAGTATCTCGGAGATCATGTACACCAAGCTGGCTCAAATATAACACAAGAACGAATTCGTTTTGATTTTACTCATGGAGAAAAAGTAGAAAGTGAGATTCTAAAAAAAGTTGAAAAATATGTTAATGAAGCCATTGTTAATGGATGTCATGTCTTTATAAAAGAAATGAGTAAGGATGAAGCAAAAGCTGAAGGTGTTGAGGGAAGTTTTTGGGAAAAATATCCTAACCGAGTGAGTGTGTATAGTGTTGAAAGTGATGATGGAACAATATATTCTCGCGAACTTTGCGGTGGTCCTCATGTGGAAAGTACAAATGCTATTTCCGGAAAATTTGCTATTATCAAAGAGCAATCCTCCGGAGCAGGTATTCGTCGTGTGAAAGCGGTATTAAAATAAAATAAGTGAATAATAATAAAATATATGAGCGATAATGATGTTGTCTTTAGAAAAAAGGATTTTTTGGGAAATCCCTTAAAGTCAAGAGCGTTGAAAGAGATATTAAAAAATGAAGATGTTGCCAAAATTTTAGATAAAAATGTAGAACAGCGTCAGTTTGTAGAAAAATTAAAATCCTACGCAAGTAATAGTAAGGATGTAACGCAAGAAGAAGTTCGCGCAGCATTGGCAGATCTTAAATATAAAACAGGGGATTCTCTTACGTTTAAAGAAACGATTAAATTGGGTAATGCTCTTGGTGCAAAAGATTTATCTCGAAAAGATTTGGCAGCAGATTCTGACTTGAGGAAAAAAGGTGGTGTTTTTGGAAGTGTTGGATATGGCCAAGCAAATGCTTCTAAACGACCTCCTTTGCGAGGTTTGCCATTTTAAATAAAAATCCATGAGTTTTTAATTTTTTTTCTATGTCTTGGATTGGGTACGCCTTTCTTTCGGCAATATTTGCAGCACTTGTTACTATATTTGCAAAAATTGGTATCAAGAATATTGATTCAACTCTTGCTACAACGGTTCGCGGTATAATCATGGCGGGTTTTTTGGTTTTGGTGAGTTTGGGACTTAATAAATTTAGTCCACAATTACTTGCAGAAATAAAGGCAAAAGATTGGGTATTTATTACTTTAGCTGGCATTGCAGGAGCTCTGTCTTGGCTTTTTGGTTTTTATGCTTTGAAGAACGGAGAGGCTGGTCCTGTAAGTGCTATTGATCGATTGAGTATTGTTTTTATTGTTATTTTTGCTACTCTTTTTCTGGGTGAATCGTTTGGTTGGAAGACGGCACTTGGATCGGTATTTGTTGCTATGGGAGCATTTCTTATAACAATGAAATAAAAAATAAGACGTTTGGAAATACTGTTCGAGAAAAATAGAGTTTTATTTTTTGAGAAAATTTCTAAGAAAACTTTCTTTTATAAAAAAGAAAAAGCCTGATACAATAGTTCAGGCTCTTGTTTAAAACAGTTTGATCTTACCTATCGTTCGAGTGCATTGCTCGAAAGAGAAGCTGTAGTATGAGATCAAGTTGTTGTTCTATGAGAATGAGTGATGTTTCACTAGATAGGCGACTTAGAGGATCTCTCAAAGAACAAAGAGCTTTCTCCACTTCTTGAGATATTTCCTCTAAGGAATTTTGGGAATGATCAGTCACGGTTTTGGGTTTCCTGTGTCGACAAATAACAATCTTTTATTGAAAATAGTGTGCGACGAATTATCCTAAAACGTATTTGAAACACTGTCAATAAAAAGATTTATTGTATAAAAGAAGAAAATTCGTTACTATAAAATGATTCTTTATTTTTTATCAAGGGAACAATGAAAAAAGAGAAAATGAAATTGTTTATCAAAACATTTGGTTGCCAACAAAATGTAGCGGATTCTGAAAGAATTGTTTCGTATTATGTTTCTCGTGGATATACTTTAGGCAAGGATGAAAAGGAATCCGACCTGGTGGTTATCAATAGCTGTATGATACGAGATAAGGCTGAAGAAAGGGTATATGGCTATATTCGTAATCTTCGAAAAAGTCGTTCTTCTGCCTTATTACGAATTGTTTTGACGGGTTGTATTGTTGGAGCTGCGGCACGAGAACCGAGTGGAAAGATGAAGAAAAAACTTGAGAAACGAATACCTGATGTCGAGCTTCTTTCTATTGATGAAGTTGGTTTTGAATATCCTCCTATTCGGCAAGAAAATACTTCTTCTAAAGGAAATGCATTGGAAAAGAAAAAACACGGGTGGGTAGTAATTTCTAATGGATGTAATAATTATTGTGCATTTTGCATCGTTCCTTTTTCTCGTGGACGAGAGGTTTCAAGGTCCTACAAAGAGATAATAGAAGAAGTTCAGGATATGGTGGCTCATGGGTATTCTAGCGTTACATTACTGGGACAAAATGTAAATTCGTATGGAAGCGATCTTATTCTTAAGGGAAAGGCTCAAGATTTTGAATCTGAAACTCAAGACGAGAAGTCAGAAAAAAGAAACTTGGAAACACAAGATCATGATAAAAAATCTCAAGACTTAGAAACTCGCGAAGGATATACTCTTTTTAATGGAAAGACAGTAGCTCCTGTGATGGTAAAACATCTGGGGCGTCAACGTATTCCTACTCTTTTTCCGTATTTATTGGAAGACATTGCTCATATTCCAGGAATTGAAACTATTACTTTTACAAGTTCTAATCCATGGGATTTTTCGGATGAACTTATCGAAGTTATCCAACGAAATGAGAATATAGATAGGTTATTACATCTCCCGGTTCAATCAGGGAGTACGAAAATTCTTCATGCAATGAATCGTTGGTATACAAAGGAAGCATATTTGGAGCTTTTGCAACGAATACAAAAAAGAATTCCTGAAGTGAAATTTATTACTGATATTATTGTGGGATTTCCAGGAGAAACGGAAGAAGATTTTCAGGAAACTGTTGATTTGGTTCGTCAGGCAGGATTTGTTCGGGCATTTATCGCTTGCTATTCAGAGCGACCAGGAACACAAGCAACGAAAAATATGGAAGATAGCATTCCTTTGGAGGAAAAGAAACGAAGAATGAGAATCCTCAATGAAATGACCAATCTCGCACATCCCGGAGTCTCTGAAGGAAAAGATTGGATACGAACAAAAAATAAATTTCGTTTTGAAAAAGAGGGAAAAGAAAGAAAGGAATAAAAATATTCGTTACTATGAAAATAGCTTTGGTTCACGACTATCTCGTGCAGTATGGGGGAGCCGAAAGAGTTTTGGAAAGTTTTTGCGAACTTTTTCCAAATGCCCCGATTTATACACTTGTTTATGATGAAGATGCAACGCATAAAAGATTTCAAGATCGAGTGATCAAAACATCTTTTTTACAAAAAGCTCCTTTTATTAAAAAACAACATCGGCTTTTCCCCCTTCTTATGCCTATAGCAATGGAACAATTTGATTTTTCTCGTTATGATGTTGTTCTTTCTGATTCTTCAAGTTTTGCTAAGGGAATAATTACACATGCTGATACTCTGCATATTTGTTATATGCATACACCGATGCGTTATGCTTGGGATGATTGTCAACGATATACTCGTGAATTTCATCAACTAAAATTTATAAAATCCTTGGTACCCTATTTTGTAAATGGACTTCGTATGTGGGATCGAGTAAGTTCAAAACGGCCTGATAAAATTATTGCTAATTCTGATTTTGTAGCTCGTCGAATACAAAAATATTATCGGAGAAATTCCCAAGTAATACATCCACCTGTAGAAATTGATTCTTTTTATACAAAAAAAGATAAAGGATATTTTCTTATGGTAGGAAGACTCATATCTTACAAAAGACATGATATTGTTATAGATGCTTTCAATACATTAGGTCTGCCACTTCGTATTATTGGACAAGGTCCAGAAGAGGCGAGGTTAAAAAAACAAGCTCGAAATAATATAACTTTTCTGGGACATGTTGATGATAAAGAACTTGCTTCTCAATATGCATCTTCTCGGGCATTTATTTTTCCTCAAGAAGAAGATTTTGGCATCGTCGCTATTGAGGCGCTTGCTTCAGGTAAACCAATTTTAGCTTTTCAAGGGGGAGATATTGTAGAACACATAACGCATGGAAAAGAAGGTTTATTTTTTACAGAGCAAACAGCTAAAGGTGTTATTGATGTTGTGAAACAATTTGAAAAACATCAATTTAATGCCAAAGAAATACAAGCCGTTGCAAAGAAATTTGATAAAAAACTTTTTCAAGAAAAAATACGTACGTACATAGAAAATTCTTTCAAAGA
Organism: Candidatus Moraniibacteriota bacterium; assembly: GCA_016699795.1. Taxonomy (NCBI): domain Bacteria; phylum Candidatus Moraniibacteriota; species Candidatus Moraniibacteriota bacterium. The sequence goes on along the minus strand of CP065011.1, from coordinate 1,127,878 downwards.
ATTTATGGAAAAAAAGAAAAATTATATAAACAATAACACGTAGAATAGTATGAAATCACACTATAAAAATATTCTTTCAAGACCAGCGGAAGCTATTATTCATTTTAGCGATGTTTTTTCTGGGAATGAACAGGATTTCGATGCGGAACTTACCGTCATTTTGAGAAATATCGGAACGCTTACGGATAAAACATATTTTGTGGGAGCACGTGCTTCTTTGGCGGGATACGGAGCTGTTCTCCTCAATGATCTTTTTCGAGAGCGTTTTCAGATACTTTCTTTTATCAAAGAAGAGAAAAGGGTTTCTGAATCAACACTTTTTTCTATTCTTAATTCTTTGCCAAGAGAAGGACATGATAGAGAAAAGTTTCCAAACGGAATGGATTTTCATCTGGCGATTACTGCTGGAGGTGTGTGTTTTTTCGCTACTCCATTGGAAACATTGTCTGCACTGGAAACTCGTAATGAAATAGTGGCGCTTTATCGAATTCCTAATGAACATATTCCTTTTACAGATGGCACAAAAGAGCAATTCCGATCTTCCATCATTGCTTCAAGTCGGTTTTGTCCTGAAGTTATGGAAACCATATATGAATATGCAACGATTGAAGATATTCTATCTGCCAAACAAGCGGGATTACATCCCCAGATTATACCGGAACAATCTTCGGAAATAGAATTTGCTTACGCAGATCGTTTTGGAAATGTTCGATTGAGCGTTCGTGATGGAAAAGCTCTTCGTAATCGACTCAAGACGTCGGCATCAAAAGAAGTCCGTGTAATAATAAATGACACTGAGCCCATAAATGCTCTTTATGTCCGATCACTTGCGGACGTACCTGTGGGTCAAATAGGTTTGTATGAGAATGTTGCTGACGCTTCATTTCCTCATAGAAAAGCTTGTTATTGGGAACTTGTAAAAAAGAGCGATCATTGTCTTTTGGATGACGAAATGGCTTTTGATTTGATAAAGAAAAGATCTTCCAATGTGGGAAAAACAACATTTCAGATTCTTTGTGCTTAGGAGGAAAAGTCTTGGAGGAGTGTTTATTTTTTTGCTTTTTTTGGGAATGAATGTTATAAGAAAAATACCATTTTTTTTGGGAGTTCTTTTTCGATGAAAAAGTTTTTAAATGGAGCTATGCTAGCTCTAAAAAGTCGCGAAACAGGGCGCTTCCTTGTTATTCAAGAACTTCAGTCCAAGAAGGGAATTAAGAGAGAAGGACAACTTTCTTTTCCTGCAGAAACTATATTCTTGGGAGAGAGCAAAGAATCTGCATTGGGAAGAGTTTTTGGCGAAGAAGTGGGAATCGACCCACCCAAGGAAAATCCTGAATTCATAGGAAAAGTTCCTTGGATCGATAGAAGCGATCTTCGCGCTGAAGTGTTTGTTTATTTGGCGTATTGCGATGAGGAGTTTATCGCAAGACCCAAAGACTCCACAGATGTGACTTTTCACGGGTGGATGTTCCTGGACGAAATTATTTCGCAAGATATTCGTTTGGGTATCCTAGAAACCATCATGTTTTTGAAGAAGAAGAAAAAAAATATTTAGAATAGCTGTGCAAAACGCGTATCTCAAAAAGAGCGCGTTTTTTTATGAGAAAAGTATTTTTGTTCCTGGAGGAGTTTTGTGAAAGATTTTCTCAAAATTCTCACTGTGAAGACCATTGAAAATAATAATATCTTTTATAAAAGGAGAGGAAAACTTTTGAAAAGAAAGAATCTTATTTCGTATTCCTCCTGTAACATCGATACTGTGTGATCCAGAAAGTGAAGTGTTTTCAGGGGAGAGAAGTTCTTTTATAGAGGCGGAAGGAATTATCTTAGCATCAGCATGATAATAAGGATCTTTGGAATAAATTCCATCCACATCAGAAGCAAAAACGACACGCTCGGCTTGATAGTAGGTTGCCAACTGGGCAGCAATAGCATCGCCAGAACAAACAGACATTCCTAATGTTGTATCAAATACCATTTCTCCATAAAGAATAGGTATAAGATTATTTTTGAGAGAAAGGTCGATGAGGGGATAATTGATCGAGGATATTGATTTTGTATTTGAAATAATGGCTGATCCTGTATGAATAGGTATTACTGAAAGTGAATGTTCGAGAAATGTAGAGAATATTCGAGCATTGAGAATTTGATTTTTAAGACGTATCTCTAGAGAGCCCTGAAGCTTTTTCTTGTCATTATTCACGCCTTCAGAAAGATTGTAGGCATGAGCAATTTGATGTCCAATAGATCCTGCTCCGTGAATAAGAATAATTTGAACTGCTTCATTGTGAAGTGCTTTTTTGAGACTAGTCGCTATTTTTCCAAGAAGTTTCTTTCGTACATAGGGCTTAAGAGAGCTTTTCCTTGTAATTACACTTCCCCCGAGTTTTACAATAATGGTTTTCTTCATATATTTTGCTTTTTACTCCAAAATGCGATACAGTTTTTTTATGAAATCTCTCATTCGCGAAATTGTTGCAGATGCACTCAAAGCAGTACACTTTCTTTCTCCAAAAGAAAATATTGATTTTGACGTGTTGTATCCTCCAAAAATTGAAATGGGGGATTATTCTGTTAACGTTTCTATGATACTTGCCTCAAGACTTAAACGCAATCCTTTTGATATTGCGAAAGATTTGGCAGAAGAAATACAAAAAGATTCTCGAGTAGAGAAAGTCGATGTTATTTTGCCTGGATACATCAATATTTTTTTGACTGAAAAAGTTTTCTTCGAAGGCATTACCTCTATTGTACAAGAAGGAAATCCTTTTGGTTTGATTGCGAAGAAAAAACCTGAGCGTATTCTTGTTGAATTTGTTTCATCGAACCCTACGGGACCTATTCATTTGGGAAATGCTCGTGGTGGTCCTGTAGGAGATACGATAGCGCGAGTTCTTGAAAAACTAGGACATTCTGTTTGGCGTGAATTTTATGTGAATGATTTCGGGAAACAAATTGAAATCTTGGGGCATTCTGTTCTCAAAGATGAAAACACTCAGTATCGGGGAGATTATATAGATGATCTTGCAAAGATAAAACCAGAAAATATTAATACTCCTCGAGAAGTAGGTATTTGGGCTGGTCATCATATTCTCGAAACACTTATAGAACCAACTTGCAAAAAATTGGGGATTTCTTTTGATACTTTTTTTCTCGAATCATCTCTGTATGCAAAGGGAAAAATTGAGGATATTTTGAAACTCTTACAAGAGCAGAATCTTACTTATGAAAAAGATGGTGCTCTTTGGTACCGATCCACACTTTTTGGTGATGATAAAGATAGAGTTATTCTTCGAACTGATACATCAGTCACCTATAGATTGGCTGATTTTGCTTATCATAAGGACAAATTTGATAGGAATTTTTCTCAACTTGTTACGGTTCTTGGTGCAGATCATTTGAGCGAGGCGAAAGAAATGAAGGCATATATCGAGAATATTTTGCAAAAGAAAAATACCTATACGTATGTCATTACGCAATTCGTTCGAATAATGAAGGATGGTGTGGAAGTGAAAATGTCCAAACGAAGAGGGACGTATTATGCCATGGATGATCTCATAGAAGAAGTTGGACGAGATGCTGTTCGATTTATTTTCCTTTCTTATTCATCGGGATCGCATATATCTTTTGATATTAATATTGCTCGAGAACAAAGTGAGAAAAATCCTGTCTATTATGTGCAGTATGCACACGCTCGAATCTCTGGGATATTAAGGAAGGCAGATGAGCATAAAAAAAGTGTAGAGGAATCCTTTTCAAAGAATATCTTTATTCATACGAAAGAAAGAGAATTAGCTTTGGCTATTTTTCGATTCTATGATGTTTTTGATACGGTAGCGGATACGTACGAAGTACATCGTCTTCCTCAGTATGCAAGAGAACTCGCAGATAGTTTTCATTCTTTTTATGCTGTATGTAGAGTGATCAATGAAAAGGATAAAGAGCGAACACGAATTCGTTTGGAACTTTCCGAAGCGACAAAAATTCTCCTTGCTTCAACTTTGGATCTTTGTGGGGTTTCTGCTCCTGAAAAAATGTGATAAACTTACAATAGTTTAGAGAAGACGCATCTTGAAACAAGAAAGGAAGAGAAAAGATGCAAACACACGAGAGAGAAGTGAAAAAATATAAAAGAACTATTACTAACCTCCATTTTCTATTGCAATTTTCAAATTTTCGTTGCAAATTCGATAAAAATTTGAAAATTTCATATACGAAAGGAGATTAGCAATGGTCTCATAAAAATTTGCATATATGAAATCATTTGATCTTGATCATAAAGTTGATATTGCCTGGTGTCCTGCTTGTGGGAACTTCGGTATTCTTAGCGCGGTAAAAATGGCTCTTGATGAGCTTGGAATTGATCCGAAGAAAACAGTACTTTCTTCGGGTATTGGTCAGGCAGCAAAAACACCTCAATATATCAAATCACATTATTTCAATGGACTTCATGGGCGAGCACTTCCTGTTGCTGAAGGGATAAAAGCTTCAAACCCTAATCTTACTGTAATCGCAGAATCAGGAGATGGGGATATTTATGGCGAAGGAGGAAATCATTTTATTCATGCTATTCGAAGAAATCCTGATATCGCTGTTATTGTTCATAATAATATGATTTATGGACTTACCAAAGGACAAGCATCACCTACAACGCTCAAAGGAATGAAAACTCCGATTCAGGTCGAGGGTGTGTGGCAAGAACCTTTCAATCCTATGGCAGTCGCTATTGCTTTGGGAGCAAGTTTTGTAGCTCGTGCCAATATCGGAAATCTTATGCATACCAAAGAAATGATAAAGAGGGCAGTTACTCATAAAGGTTTTGCTCTTTTGGATATTTTCCAACCATGTGTTGTTTTTAATAAGCTAAATACATATAACTGGTATAAGGAACATTCCTATATTTTGCCAGAAGACTATGATCCGACTGATAGGGTAGCTGCTATTCAGAAAGCCTGGGAAGATGAGAAATATCCACTTGGTGTTTTGTATGTAAATCCGAAAAAAGAAAAAACGTTTTCTGAGGGATTGGGCGTGTATGAGGAAGATAAAGAGCCTCTTTTTGAACGGTATTATAACCCGGAGCACTTGAAAGAAATTGCCTCACATTATATAGTAGGGAAGGAATAGGTTTAAATAGGAGTTTTTTCCATAGGGTTGACGCATTTTTTTTCGTGAGGTATCCTTTTTACGTGTTGTTTTTTTGGGCGATTAGCTCAGATGGTTAGAGCGCGTCACTGATAATGACGAGGTCCCAAGTTCGAGTCTTGGATCGCCCACCAATAGTGTTTTTATTGTTTTAAATCCTTCTCTATTTTAAAAAAATTATGGGGTAGTGTGTGCGCATATAGAGGGACGAATTTTTTTGCCCCTCCTTTTTCGTCATCGCTGAATTTTGTATTTTACTTTGTGAGAGGTATTGTAGAAAATTGATTCCATCCAGAGAATTGTATATATTAAATTATAATATTATTATCTTTTTTAACTAACATCTTGTATAGTTATACGAATATTGCCAAAGGAGGATGATATAATTGATTATAATATAAAGGAGTGTCAGTTGATATTTCTCAGGGTATATTTTCAAAAAAAATTAATATTACTTTCTATATGATTGTAAAAATTGAGGACGGGATTAAGCTAACCTTGATAATTGAAATGATTAAGAAAATAACTATCGCTCTGGGCGTTGCTTTGAATGAATTTATAAAAAAATAAAAATATGCAGACTGATATTGTTTACAATATTTATTTTGGTTTGGGTATAATATTTCAATCATATTTTTTCATTCATCCTGAATTTAAAAAAGAGGATATAAAAGAATTGATAAAAGATATTGGTAGCGGTTTACTATTTGCTACTATTGCATTATTTTTTGTTGCAATAGATGGCGCTATGGGAGAATTAACTTTATCAGAAATTTTATTTGTTTTTATATACACCTTTTTTTTCGTATTTTGTACAGCGTTTGCAATGAGTTTTAGAAGAAGGCTATTACCTAAGGTAAATCAAGTGTCGCTTTTGATTTTAAATATAATTTTTCTTTATTACATAACTACTCGTTTGGGTTATGTTCATTTCTTTGCAATATTTTTTTATATCCCCACAATAATCAGTATATTGTTTTTGTTTTTTAAAAAAGATTTAAGTAATTCTCAAAAAGGATTTTTATGTATCTGGTATTTAGTACTTTCAATTTTTACCGCATTTATAAATATTTATTATATTTCGGTAGCTCCTAAAGATTATGCATATTCATCTTACGCAACAACTTTTTTAGCAGGAAGTATTGGATTATATATTTATGTTCTTATCATATATTTGATAATGTTTATTCCACTAAGTGATAAAAGTGAGCACGCTATCGCTCGTCGGAGAGCAGAAGTTAAGGAACATTTCTTATTACTAGGAGCATCCTTCCAAAAACTTAATATCAACACACTTTTATTTATAGTAACTTCTATACTTTTAGTGGCTTTACTTTTATTGAATTTTGAATATAAATATTTTTCAGAAAATTTATTTGTAGTTTCTGTAATTTTTCTTATTGTGTATATAAATGAAAAATTATCGAAAGCGGTTATTTTAAATGCAAATGATCCAATGGCTCAAAATACGATACATAAGATCAGAAAAATTACATAAACTTACTTCTTAGGGTAGGTAAAATTTATTTGAAAAGCTTAAAATTTTTGAGGAGGCTATTTATATTTTTTCTTTTATATTAGGAGAATTTCGTATTCTGTGGTAGACTCTTAGAAGAGGATGAACAATCAATGTGAGAAGATTGCATAACACCGTTTTTTTGGAGGGGTGTTTTTTTGTTCATCGACACACATCAGCTTTTTAGACATACTAGACATTTATTATATGGGAATCATATTATTTTTTGTTCTCATTATAATAATCTCTATTTTTATACCTGAATTTGTTTTGGTTTTTATAGTATTGAATCTTTTTTTCGGACTTTTTCTTTCTATTTTTCAGATAATTATTGCACTTCTTCCTGATTTTAAGCCAGAAAGGAGAAATTTGCAGACAGAGCCGTTTGTTTCGATTCTTGTTCCTGCGTACAATGAGCCGCCAACTATTTTGATGCAAACGCTGGATACATTAGCACATCTTGAGTACAAAAATTTTGAGGTTCTTATTATAGACAATAATACGAAGGATAGTGCTATTTGGAAACCAGTAAAGATTTTTTCTCAAACGCTTGGAGAAAGATTCCACTTTTTTCATGTCGATCCTCTTTCTGGATTTAAAGCAGGATCGTTGAATTATCTTTTAAAACGAATAAGTAAAAAAGCGGAATATATTGCGGTTATTGATGCTGATTATATCGTAAAATCAGATTTTCTTCTTACAGCCCTCTCGTATTTTTCACAAGAAAGCATTGCCCTTGTTCAATTTCCTCAGCATTATCGAAATCGTAACGAGAAGAATCAACCCATTGCCGATGAATACCGACATTTTTTTGGTATCTATATGAATATGGCAAATCATTTGGATTGTGTTCCTTCGACGGGAACGATTAGTGTATATAGATCCAAAATTTTAAAACTTTTATGTGGTTTTAGGGGAGAAGCGTTGACAGAAGATGCTGATGTGGGATTGCGAATGTATGAAGCGGGTTATCGGGGTATTTATGTGGATCGTTTGGTGGGTTATGGTTTAATGCCCTATGATCTTGAGGCGTATAAACATCAAAAATGGCGATGGGCCTTTGGTAATGCACAATCTTTGATAAAATTATTTTCTTTATTTGGAAAAATTCCTTTTAAATCTTGGTTTGGCTTTTTACTTCATCTTACTGCTTGGGACCATTTAAATTTTTTGCCTTTCGCGGTAATTTCTTCGTATGTTATTTTGCTCTTACCTTTTATTACATTAACTGAACATCATCGTTACCTTTTTGATATCGCTTCTCTTTCTTTACTTATAACATTAGTATCAAAGAGAATTCTTTTTTGGGCATCGCTTAAAAATCAAAAAAAATCTTTACGACGTTCATGGCGAGCTTTCCTCATTCACATGGGAATGACTTTAGTTTATTCCGAAGCTTGGTTGGCATTTCTTTTTCGAACGAAATCAGTTTTTGAACGAACAAATAAATTTATATTGTTGAAAATGCCAAGCTTGTTCAAAAATACCTACAAGGAGCTTGTTTTGGGTGTGTGGTTTTTGATTGGAATTGTAGAGGTTTTCTATGTAGGAGAAAGAATTACTACACAAATAACTTTTTTTATTGCAGCTATGGTTTTATTTTGTATTTTTTATGTTTATTGGAAAATTGCTTCAACAAAAGAATATTCTAAAAAATTACTCCGTGTTATGGAGAAAAAATATGAACCCTATCTTATAAACATTGAAACACTAAAAAATAAGATCTGAATAAAATATGAGAATAGCTTTACTTGCGCCACTTTGGAAAAGAGTTCCCCCTGAAAAATATGGTGGTTCTGAATTGATAGTAGCTAATCTTGCAAAAGGATTAACTCATTTGGGTCATGATGTTACCACCTTTGCTTGTGGGGGATCTCATGTTCGAGGAAAACTTGTTTCGGTTATTCCCAAATCGATGTATGAGCTTATTGGTGGTTTTGATTGGAATGGAATTAAGCAGTATGAATTTCTTTCCTTTTTTGAAATAGCAAAACGTATTGGAGATTTTGATGTGATACATAATCATATGGGATTTCATCCCTTATCTTTCGCACCCTTCTTGTCTCTTCCGATGGTAACAACATTGCACAGCAGTTTACCGCCAGATTTTCCTTGTTTGGCAGAAGCTTTCAAAGCATATCCATTTGTATCTATTAGTAATGCTCAACGAAAACTTTCCCCAGATCTTCATTATGTTGCTACGGTATATCATGGAATTGATGTGAAAACGTTTCATCCAAATTTTGAAAAAATAAAGAATGACACTTTTCTTTTTCTTGGAACTCTTTCAGAAAGAAAAGGAATTGATATTGCTGTTCGAGCCGCTCATCAATTGAAAAAACAATTAATAATCGCAGGGGAAATAAGAGAAGAAGATATTCCTTTTCTGAAAAAAGAGGTCTTCCCCTATATCGACGGAAAGAATATTACTTTTATTGGAGAAATTGGTCATAAAGAAAAATCCTTTTTACTTGCGCATGCTTCTGCATTATTGTTTCCATCTCGTTGGAATGAAGCCTTTGGATTGGTTATGATTGAGGCTTTGGCATGCGGAACTCCTGTTGTTGCTTTAAATAATGGAGCGATAAAAGAAGTTCTCAAAAATGGTAAAACAGGATTTGTTGTGGAAAATGAAATATTATTTCAAGAGGCTTTACAAAAAGTTGGTGAGTTATCAAGAGAGACTTGTCGGATTGATGCTGAAGAAAATTTTGATATTTCTGTTATGGCAAAAAATTATGAAAATGTTTATAAAAAATTAAAAGAATAAAATAAATGAAAATAGCTATTGTTTCACCTGTTATGGTCCCTGTTCCTCCGAAAAAGTATGGAGGTATCGAACGTATTGTTGATGAGCTAGCTCGTGGTTTAGCTCAAAAAGGACATGAGGTAACTTTATTTTGCTGTGGAGGTTCAACTCTAAAACAAGAAGGCATTACTCGTGTCGAAACGAGTCCTTATCCAACCGATGAACATAGAGAAGAAAATAGAAGATGGGAGCTAGATCAAATAGCTACCGTCCTTCGTCGACAACATGAATTTGATTGTATTCATTTCCATTATGAACCTATTGTATTTCGCTTTTTTCTTGAGGGAAATACAATAAATTTTCTAGATTTTTTTACAGTTCCTTTGGTAGTAACCTTTCACAATACTACCCATATTCAAGCCCATGAAGAATACTATCGAAAAACTTTATCACTCTATCGACATGAGATGGTGTATATTAGTGAGAATCAGCGTCAACCATTAGCTTTTTTTCCCCACACGCAGGTTATTTATAATGCTATTCCTATTGAAAAATTTCCATTTGAGGCGAAAAAAGAAGAGTATCTTTTGTTTCTTGGAAGAATCACCCCCTTCAAAGGAATTTTGGAAGCTATTTTTGTTGCCAAAAAAACTAAAATTCCTTTGATTATTGTGGCCAAAGTGGATCCTGTAGACAAAGACTTTTTTGAGAAAGAAGTAAAAAAAGAGATTGATGGAAAATATGTTCAGTATGTCGGAGAGGCAAATTTTTTCGAGAAAACGGAATATTTGAAAAAAGCAAAATGCCTTCTTTTTCCAATTCTTTGGGAAGAGCCTTTCGGATTGGTTATGATTGAGGCTCTGGCATGCGGAACTCCTGTTGTTGCTTTTAGGCGGGGTTCTGTATCAGAAATAATTCAGGACACGATCAATGGATTTATTGTAGATACCGTCGATCAAATGGTAGAAGCTGTAAAAAAAATAGAAATAATTTCAACAAAAAAATGTCGAGAAACAATAGAAAAACGATTTTCAATAGATCGTATGGTGTGTGAATATGAAAATCTTTTTAAGCGAATAGGTTTAAAGTAAAAAGTGAAAAACTTTTTTATATACAAAATGGAAGAAAGAAAAGAGACTCTCTACAGGAGAGGCTTTTTCTTCTATACTAGAAAGAGGTAGGGATGATGGAAATTTTTTCATAAGAAAATAAAATATGTATCACTTCATCGTGTATGGAAGTATTTTCTTGGTATGTCTTTTTTTTGCTCTCTTTTTCTTTTTTGTGGGAGGAGAAAAACAAGAATCTTTTCAAAATTCTTTACCTTCCGATTCACCTTCTTTTCATCAAGAGGAGACATATCAAGAAAGTATTCCTCAAGAAAACGTATCCGAACTTCCTTTGTCTTCAGAAAAAGATTCTTTGGAAAAAGAAAATTCTCCAGAGGTTTTGAATGATACGCAAAAAGAAAAAATTCTTCCAAAACAAGAAAAACCAATTTCAAAAGAGAAAAAAGAAACATCTCTTGAAATAAAAGAAACATTACTTTCTTTCGGTTATCATACGCCTGAACAATTGCGAAATATCGATACTATCGTTATTCACTCTTCGTATAATGCTTCGGGAGGTGATGTATATGATCGGGAAAAGATTATACAACAATATAAAGATTACGGAGTTGGAGCTCATTATCTTATCGACAGACGAGGCGGGGTTTATCGCCTTATAGAAGAGAAAAATATCGCCTATCATGCGGGAGTATCAAAACTTCCAGATGGGCGAAAAAATGTAAATGATTTTTCGATTGGTATTGAACTTATGGGAACAAAAGAAAGTGGTTTTGATGCTCAACAATATAGTGCTCTCAATGCGCTTATTTCTGATATCAAAAGTCGTTATAAGATAAAAAACATAGTAGGTCATGCTGATATTGCTCCTGAACGAAAAACCGATCCTTGGAAATTTAATTGGGATAGCGTAAAACGATAGAATGAGGGGAGAGAAGAAAGAGTATGTAAATATTGCCAAAAACTGATTGATATTTATGAGCAAAAAACTAAAGAGGTAATTTGAAATGTTTATGTGGACGTATGATAAATTAAAAAATTGTGTAATATAGAGAATATGGAAGAAAGAATAAAACAATTTCAAAACCCATCTTCTTCGGAATTTATCGAGAAGCCTAATTCTACTTTATCAGAATCACAAGCTGTATCAGAAAAAGACTTCTTTACTAAAGCTGTGGAGACAATAAAAATAAATGAAAGAGCGTTAAGGCTTTTGACTTTGGTGGAGCGTGGTTATTTTCCAAATCAAGAAGATCTATATGCACTCAATGTGGATCATTTTGTAGAATCATTACGAAAAAAATATCCAATCATTGAAGATATGCAGACTGATTTGTGTGAAGTTGTCGATGAACAAATAGGAGTTTTTTTTCAAAAAGGATGGACACAAGAACAATATAATCAAATTGTTCAAGAAAAAAAAGTACAGTATAAAAGAGAAGCTGTTTCTGGCATTATAAATGCATTGGGTCCAATATATGAGAAATTTGGTGCTACATCTTCTGAAGAAAATAAAATAAGAATTTTCGGAAACCTTGCTACTTCGATAAGAAAAGCAGATCCCCATACTATTTCAGCAACTCAGCGAGATTATGTAAAGAAGAATATTCTCTCAGCAATGAATCAAGAATTTACTCCTGATGAAGCAAGAAGAATAATTCAAATAAAAGAAACATTTTTTGAAATTTGGAAACAAGCATTTCCGGAGAGTGCTGATTCGGATATTGAAAATGCTGTCAAAAGAATTAAAGAAAAATCCGGCTTAGCTTTAGAAGAGCTACAAGAGGAAATAGGAACTTCCGGAAAAGAAATTTTGTCAGAGCGGTTTAATTTAAAAGGATCAGAGAAAGAAATTGAATATTCGGGAATACCTATTGATGTATATCTTGCCAATAAATACTTGCAAATTATTGATGTGCGAAACGATTTGCGTTGGAATGCTGATTATCTTCTTATTGATCCTGCGACGTTTGATCAAGAAAATCCGAGAATGGGCTACAAAGGAATTAGAAAAAACGAACCCTTTACTATTGGTAGAAATAATGCGTTTCGGTTTCAATTTCCCGATACTGTTTCGCGCGCTCATCTTAGAATAGAGTTGCGAGATGAGAAATTGCTTATAGAAGATGTAGGCTCTATGAATGGGACTACGTTACAAGTAGAAAGGCCGAGGCGATTAAATAAAGAACAAATTGAGATTCAAAAATCTAGTTCTGAAAAAGAACTCGCTATCGAAAAATTTTTTGAGTTTACCAAAAAACATGAATTGGAAATTGAAAGAGATTTGCAACAAGGGCGTGATTTAGATGAGCTTTTTTATCATGATTTTTATAATAAAAACATTGATAATCCCAGATATAAAGAAAATGATGCAACTGTTCAGCGGTGGGCATGGGAATATTCTACTCAAATTAAAAAAATGAGAGAGAATTTAAAGGAAGAATCTCAAAAGGGGAAGGGGGTAATGATCGGAGATAATGGATATTGGCTTTATTGTAATGTAAATGGAGGTTTTCGTAATCAGAGTTCTCTTGGAAGACTTTATTTTAATTTAAAGCCAGAATATGTTAAACAAATTTTTTCTAAGACAGTTGAGGCATTTCATGAGAGCGGTTTGCATAGTCAAATGAAAATTCCTCTGTACGGAAATGCAAAGGCATTTAATCGTTTTGATAAAATGGTGATTTATTTTGATGCCGAAGAAGAACAAAAAGTCTTACAGATTTTGGAAAATTTACACAAAAATAATATAGAGGGATTCGATGAAACGGGCGTTCCTCGTTTTACTGTTGAAGTAAAAAATCAACGAAACGAAAAAATGTTGGGAGTTGGATTTGCGGAGGAGCCATTGTTTCGAAATGAATCGTTTGGAACTATACGTACTAAAATTCTTGCTGAAGTTTTTATGGAAGCGAGAAACTTTCGTCATGCAATGACTGATCCAAATTTTAATTTCGATTCGGTATTTTCTAGAGTATGTTTAAAATATCAAGTTGATCCTCAAAATCCCGCTTTTAACTTTCGAAAAGACTATGGGTTTTTCCCCGAAATAAAGAGAAGGATGTCACTGAAAAAATAAGAAGTGGAGCTAAGCTTTTTCTTTCATTTTTAAAATAAAAAATATAAGAGGGAAAAAACAGCTTTTTTTCCTTGATTTTGGCTTGAGGCAGGAGTAGGATTGAAATATATTTTTTCCCAAACCATAGTACGTGTGAAACCTTACTATTTCGGATGCAAATCGATAAAAATCTCATTGTGTTATCTTGATAGCACTTCTTGATTTTTACGATTTTCGCTCGAAATTTCAAAATTTCACTCTACGTAATCTAATTTGGGAAAGAGTATAAAAGATAAGAATGAAATCCAAAAAATAACTCAACGCGAAAAAGTAAATCTGAAAATACTATTCGAGAATACCAATACACTACGAACATATGAAGAAGATAATGGGAAAAAAGTTACACGTATCATCGCATACATCAGCTACTGCTGAATATTTGACGTTTATAGCCACAAAAGGTGACGTGGAGCAATCCATCGAAATGCGCTATGAAGATGAAAATATTTGGATGACACAAAAGATGATGGCGGAATTGTACGGCGTTAGCGTGCCGGCAATAAACCAGCACTTGAAAAAACTTTTTGAAGATGGTGAGCTAAACGATTCAGTTATTAAGCAATACTTAATAACTGCAACTGATGGTAAGAATTACAAAACAGCACATTACAATCTCCAAGCTATTATTTCAGTGGGTTTCAAGATAGAAAATGAACGTGCTGTGCAGTTTCGAAAATGGGCACGTCAAATCGTCAAGGACTATACCATACAAGGATGGACGATGGATGTAGAGCGCCTCAAAAAAGGTCACATGTTTACCGATGAATATTTTGATCGCCAGTTGCAATTGATACGAGAAATACGTCTAAGTGAGCGAATGTTTTATCAGAAAGTGACCGATATTTATGCAACAAGTGTGGATTATGACTCATCGGCAAAAACGACAAAAGATTTCTTCAAAATGGTTCAAAATAAGCTTCATTATGCAGTACATAGGCACACCGCGGCTGAACTTATAGTCAAGCGAGCAAATGCGCAAAAAAAGCATATGGGACTCACCTCGTGGGAGGCTGCACCAGAAGGAAAAATACAAAGGTTTGATGTGTCTATCGCAAAAAACTATCTGACTCAAAAAGAAATGGATTTTTTGGAGCGTCTTGTTTCAATGTACCTTGATTATGCCGAGCTTCAGGCAGAACGCCGTATCCCGATGACGATGGAGGATTGGGCGAATCGTTTGGATGGTTTCTTGGAATTCAACGAAGCAGAGATTTTGACCGGCGTTGGTAAAATTACCCACGAAGAAGCCAAGCTCCACGCAGAGACACAGTTTGAAATATATCGCATCACCCAAGATAAAATTTTTAGGAGTGATTTTGATAAGTTTTTGGAACTCGTACCGGATAGTGAGGAAAAATAACTTCCGTGGAATCTATAAAAATATTACAAGAAGATGAAAGAAAAAAACCTGGATCAGGGAATAAAAAAATAACTCCAAAATGTAGGATTTAACCTGGATATATGAAAAAAGAGATTATTATTTTTCAGTCGAAAAATGGTGAAATAGAGTTTAAAGGTGATCTAAAAAAAGAAACCCTTTGGGCAAGTTTGCAACAAATTGCTGATCTTTTTGGTCGTGACAAATCAGTTATTTCACGTCATATAAAAAATATATTCAAAGAGGAAGAATTACACAGAGATTCAGTTGTTGCATTTTTTGCAACAACTGCCAGTGATGGAAAAACATATCAAGTGGAATATTTTGACCTCGATGTGATTCTTTCTGTGGGGTATCGTGTAAACTCGGTAAATGCTACAAAATTTCGTCAATGGGCGACCAAGACTTTACGTCAACATATTGTCACGGGATACACGATAAACAAAAAACGTATTACCAAAAATTACGATGAATTTCTACGCGCGATCGAATCGGTTCAAAAACTTTTGCCAAAAAATGGAAATGTTAAAGCTGGAGATACGTTGGAGCTTGTGAAAATGTTTGCTGATACGTGGTTATCGCTCAATGCCTATGACACGTCAACTTTTCCGAAAAGGGGAATGACCAAAAAACAAGCAAAAATAACAGCCAAAGAATTAGAAAATGCTATCGCAACATTGAAATATAATTTACAAAGGAAAGAAGAAGCAACAGAACTATTCGCTCAAGAAAAACAAAAAGATGCAGTTTCTGGTATTTCGGGTAATGTTTTTCAATCTTTCTTTGGACGTGATGCATATGAAACTCTGGAAGAAAAATCCGCACATCTCCTTTATTTTTTCGTCAAAAATCATCCATTTACCGATGGCAACAAAAGAAGTGGAGCGTTTGCCTTTGTTTGGTTTTTGAACAAAGTGGGAATATTACACAAAGACAAAATGTCACCCCAAGCACTGACAGCTCTTACACTCTTGGTTGCCGAGAGCGATCCCAAAGATAAAGACAAAATGATCGGGTTAATTTTGCAATTGCTGAAAAAATAAGAAGGGGAGCTAAGCTTTTTTTCATTTTTAAAATAAAAAATATAAGAGGAAAGAAAAATAGCTTTTTTTCCTTGATCTTGGCTTGGGGGAGGAGTAGGATGGGGGTATATCTGTTAAATATCTAAAATAATGAAATATTCTGAAGAAGATATACGAGCACAAAAAATTGATCCATCCCTTGAAAAGTCTGGATGGAAACCTTCTCAAATACGAAGAGAAGTGAGTTTTACTGATGGGCGAATTATTGTTCGTGGAACTGTAGTTTCTCGAGGTAAACCATTACGAGCTGATTATATATTACAATATAAATCAAATATTCCTCTTGCAATAATTGAAGCAAAAGATAATGAACATAGAGTTTTCGATGGATTAGAGCAGGCGAAAAAATACGCTGAAAAAATAGGACTTCCTTTTTGTTATGCGACCAACGGAGATGCTTTTGTGGAATATGATTTTTCTACAGGGAAAGAAACTATGATCGAAATGGATAATTTTCCAACTCCTGAAAAACTCTATGAGCGATATCTTAGAGTAAAGGGTATTCAAACCGAAGAAGAAAAAGGCATTGTTGCTGAAGAATATTTTATAGACACAAGTGGACGAACTCCCCGATATTTTCAAACAAGAGCTGTTAATGAGGTTGTTGAACATGTTGCCAAAGGAAAGAAACGGATGATGCTTGTGATGGCGACAGGAACAGGGAAAACGTATACTGCTTTTCAGATTATATATCGTCTTTGGAAATCTCGAACAAAGAAGAGAATTCTTTTTCTTGTAGATAGAAAGGCTCTTGCATACCAGACAATGCAAAAAGATTTCCGTCCCTTTGGAGAAAAAATGACACTTATCAAAAATAGAAAAGCAGATCATTCGTATGAAGTCTATATTTCTTTGTACCAAGGTATAACAGGAAACGAAGAGGAAAAGCAACTTTTTCGAGAGTTTTCTCAGGACTTTTTTGATCTTGTCGTTATCGACGAGTGTCATCGAGGAGGGATCAATGAAGATGGAACATGGCGAGAGGTCCTGGATTATTTTTCTCACGCAACGCATATAGGACTTACCGCTACCCCGAAATCCATAGAAGGTGCAGACAATTATAAATATTTTGGAGAACCCGTCTATACCTATAGCCTCAAGCAAGGAATAGAAGATGGTTTTCTTGCTCCTTATCGAGTTGTTCGCTACATAATGGACAAAGATATTGAATGGCGTCCCGATGCATATATAAAAGATCAAGATGGCGATCGTATAGAAGATGGTGTATACAATGTTTCGGATTATAACAAGAAAATTATTGTCGAAGATCGTATCAATGAAGTAGCTGATAAAATAACCGAGTATCTTCAAGAGACTGACCCCATGCAAAAAACGATTATCTTTTGTGCCAATATCGAACATGCTGAACGAATGCGACAGGCACTTGTCCAGAGGAATCCCCAAGAGATGAAAAAGAATCGTCGCTATATTATGCGTATGACGGGAGATGAAGAAGAGGGTAAAAGAGAAATAGAAAATTTCATCAACCCCGAATCTCCCTATCCAACGATTGTAACGACATCAGAACTTCTTACTACGGGAGTAGATGCACAAACATGTCGATTGATCATTCTTGACAGTGCCATAAACTCTATGACCAAATTTAAGCAAATTATTGGACGAGGAACGAGAATCAATAGTGATTTTGATAAATACTATTTTACTATTCTTGATTTTTCGGGTGCAACTCGACTTTTTGCTGATAAAGATTTTGATGGTGAGCCCGTTCGAGCTATTATAAAAGACAATGAAAGCGAGGAACTTGATCCCAAAGAAATAAACGAAACTTCTCAAACTCCCGAAGAAATACGAGAAGAATATCCTGAAGAAGAAATACTTCTTCCAAGAGATGAAGAGGAAGAAAAAAAGAAAACGAGAATTGTTATACAAGAAGGACAAGTAGATTTCAATGTGATACATCGTGTCGTTTCTATTATTGATCCAAAAACAGGAAAGCTCACTACAGAATCTCTCATAACCTATGCGAGTGAACAACTCAAAAATCGATATCAAAATTTAGAAGATTTTCTCAATGACTGGAATAAAGACATTCGCAAAACAACTCTTATACAAGAGCTTATCGAACAAGGAATACTTTTTGACGAACTCAAAAAAGAAATCGGAATGGAAGACATAGATGAATTTGATATTATTATGCACCTTGCCTATGGCAAGAAACCGCTTACAAGAAAAGAACGAGTTGATGAAGTAAAAAAACGAGACATTTTCACAAAATATGAAGGAATGGCACAAAAAGTTATCGAAGCTCTTTTGGAAAAATATGCTGATCAGGGAGTAGAAGCAATCGATGGAATAGAAGATCTCAAAGTCGCTCCGTTTATAACATTCGGATCACAATTTGAAATCGTCGAAGCTTTTGGTGGTCGTGATCGCTATCTCGAAGCGGTACAAGAAATACAAAATCATATTTACCAACAACAAAAATAGCGTATGCCCATAGAAGGAATGATCAAGCGAATCCGCAATGTAATGCGACAAGATGAAGGAATTGGAGGCGATGCTCAGAGAATCGAACAAATCGTATGGCTCTTGTTTCTTAAAATTTTCGATGATCAAGAAAAAATTCGAGAACTTGAAAATCTTTCATATTCCTCACCCTTTCCCGAAAATATCAGATGGCGAAATTGGGCAAGTGACAAAGAGGGAATCACAGGAGAAGAGCTTCTGAGTTTCGTCAATACAACGCTTTTCCCTACACTCAAAAAACTCGAAACAGAAAGGGAAGATGCTTTGTTTGTTCGGGAAATGTTTTCTGAAGCATACAACTATATGAAGTCAGGAACACTTCTCAGGCAAGTGATCAATGAAATAAATGAAATCGACTTTACCAAAAACAAAGATCGCCACCATCTCAATGATATTTATGAAACGATTCTCAAGGGACTACAAAATGCTGGGAGCTATGGAGAATTTTATACCCCACGACCGCTTACGAAATTCATCATAGAAACACTTGATCCTAAAATAGGAGAAACTCTTTTTGATCCCGCATGTGGTACAGGAGGATTTCTCATAAACGCTCTAGAATATCTCAAAGAAACCAAAGAAAAAACAACCGAAGATCGAAAGAAAATTCACGAGAGTATTCGAGGATGCGAAATAAAACATCTTCCGTATCTTCTCGCAAGTACCAATCTCATCCTTCATGGCGTAGAAATTCCCGACAATATCAAGCATGATGATATGCTTGCCAAATCGTATCAAGAATACACAGCCAAAGATCGTGTAGATATTATCGTGGCAAATCCTCCTTTTGGTGGAGCGGTAAAAGATGGCGTAGAGCAAAACTTTCCTGCGGACTTTCGAACCAAAGCGACAGAGCTTTTATTCCTTTTTCTTTTCGTGCATCTTTTGAGAGATGGGGGACGAGCGGGAATCGTCCTTCCTGATGGTGTACTCTTTGCCGAAGGCGTTGCCACGAGAATCAAGAAGCATCTTCTTGAAACGTGCAATCTTCATACGATTGTTCGACTTCCGCAAGGGGTATTTAGTCCGTATGCAGGAGTAAACACGAATCTTCTTTTTTTCACCAAAGGTGAACCCACCAAAGAAATTTGGTACTACAAACTCCCACTTCCCAAAGATCTCAAGACTCAATACACCAAAAACCGAGGGATAACGGATGAGGAATTTACACCTCTCAAAAAGTGGTGGAACGATAGAAAGGAAAACGAATACGCTTGGAAAGTTTCCCGAGAAGAAATAGAAAAAAAAGATTTCAACCTCGATAGTAAACATCCCGCATCAGCTCAAACAGAAATACACCGAGAACCCAAAGAAATTCTTGAAGGGATAGAGGAGAGAGAAAAAGAAATAATGAAACTGGTGGAGGAATTGAAAAAAGAGATATGAAAAAAGAGCCCTCTCTAGCTAGGTTGGTTTTCCAACGCACGGCCATGTTGCCGACTTTCACTATGAGAAGACTCAATTTTCATGGGCGCGAATATACCTTCGCGACCAAATATAATATAGCAAAATAAAGAAACAAAGAAAATAGTATTTATATGTGGCATTTATATTTAGATGAAAGTGGAGATCTTGGTTTTGATTTCGTAAACAAACGACCATCAAAGTTTTTTACTATTACTATAGTCGCAGTCAGCTCACTTGATGCAAATAGGAAACTTCATAAAGCAGTAAGTCTGACATTGAGAAGAAAATTGAACAAATCAAAGAGCAAAAAACGAAAAATAGAAGAATTAAAAGGCTCCTCTACAACTTTGGAAATAAAAAAATATTTCTATAAACAGATAAAAGATGTTCGTTTTGGTGTGTATTCGATAACGCTTAATAAAAAGAAAGTCTTCGAAAGACTGACAAGAAATAAATCTCGTGTATATAATTATGTTGCACGAAAAGTCTTAGATCAAATACCTTTTGAAAGAAATTCTGGCGATAGAGTAGAATTCATCCTTGATAGATGTATGGGAAAGCCAGAGATAGAAGAATTTAATGCGTATATTAGAAAGCAATTAGAAGGAAGACTTGCTCCTAGTATTTTATTGGATATTGACCATTGTAAATCTCATGAAAATAGAGGATTACAAGTTGTAGATATGCTTTCGTGGGGAATATTCCGAAACTATGAAAGAAATGACAGGGAATGGCTCGGTGTGTTTCGAGAAAAAGTTTTGTTTGATGAGTTGTTTTTGTAAAACAAAAACCCCCAGAAGGGGGCGACTGCCTACAAGGCCCGTTATGTCCCGACTTTTGCCAACCGATGGATGGGAACATCGAGAACAACCCTGATAGGACTTACGCCTACACACATAGTACACCCAAAATTGGATTTTGTCACCATTTTGTGAAATAATGGCTTTAAATAAGAAAAACAGTATGAGTTATTTCGAACTAGACACCATACAAGTTCTTAGAATTATAGAAGAACTTACAAAAGAAAAGGCATACACGGATGCAACTGAATTACAAAATGCCATTCCTAAAAAATGGAAATTAGAAGGTTGTGGAACGGGGAATATTACAAACGCATTGGCGCATCTCTATCGAGAAGGATATATTGATGGAATGACGGGGGAAGCGAGGGAGGTTTTATTGGAAGGTCGAGAAATTAAGAATCAATCTTTCTTCCTTACTCCAAAAGGAAGAGAGAAAACAAAAAACTGGTTTGTGAGAAATTGGCAGATTATTATGGGGTTTTTAGTGAGTTTGGCAACTATATTTACAGCATTATTTACAGGATTGATGTATTTTTCTCAAAAATAAATATGGATTGGAAAAAGAAAAAGAAAGAATTGGAAGAAAGTTTTGAAAAAGTTCATGGTAATTTGGAATTTTTACCAGACAAATATTGTACATGGAGAGATTATTCACCAAGCGGAAAAATTTCCCCAAAGAGTCTTACGGGATATAGAAATGTATTTGACTTTATTTGTGACGAAACTTTAAAAGAGAATCTTGCAGAATTAAGAATGGCTTTAGATTATCATGTGAGTATATATACTTTTTTAAAACCCAATTCGATTTTTAAAAGAAATCATAAATTTGTAATTTGCCAGATTGTCGGAGCAATTGTAGAAGGATTGCTTTTGGATTATATGCAATATCAATGTAACAAAGGTTCTACAAATTGTTTTTTAAAAAAAGTTTCAGAAGAAAAAATAAAGTCAAAGAATTTAGGTTTAGGATATTTAGTAGAGCTTTACAAACAAGTTAAATTTTTTAAAACCGATATTGCAATTAAATATTTACAAGACCTCGTTGCCTTGCGAAATACTGTGCATCCAAAAAGTTTAGGTGGAGAAAAAATTGAAAATAATTCACTTATGGAAATGTCAGTAACCTCAATAATTGATGTTTTTGACAATCTTATTCCACACATGAAAAAGCATTATGAAAAATAATTGGCAAAGAAAAAAACTTGGGGAAGTGTGTGAGATTATAACGGGGAATACTCCAAAGACTTCTATTATTGATTATTATGGAAATTCTTATTTGTGGGCAGGACCATCAGACTTAGATCAAGGGAAGTATATTTTGGAAACAAAGAAAAAATTATCAAACAAGGGTTTTTATGAGTCTGGAATTAGAAGGATATCGTCAGGATCAGTTTTAATGAGTTGCATTGGTAATATCGGAAAATTGAGCATAGCCAAGAAAGAAATGGCTACAAATCAACAAATTAATTCATTTGTTCCTATTAAAAATTTGGTAGATTCAGAATATTTATATTACATTCTTCAGACTAAGATAAAAGATTTTGAAAGTAAATCTTCTAAAACAACTGTGCCAATTATAAATAAAAGTAAATGTTCGGAAATAGAAATCCCGCTTCCTTCTTTGGAAGAGCAAAAGAGGATTGTGAAGAGGTTAGAGAGGGTTTTGGGGGAGATACAAAACGCCAAACGAATCAATGAAGAAGCATTGTCGGATATCAATCAGCTCCTTCCCGCCGAACTTTCAAAAATATTTGCGGGAGGAAAAGAGAAAGGGTGGGAGGAAAAAGAGTTGGGAAATTCTTCGATTTTAAAAATGACAAGCGGAGGTACTCCAAAGCGATCAATGGAAAGTTATTATAAAGGAGATATTGTATGGTTAAAATCAGGAGAATTGAAAGATTCTGTAAATATTTTGGATTCAAAAGAAAAAATTTCAAAAGAAGCTGTGCAAAAAAGTAGTGCGAAAATCTTTTCCAAGGGAGCGGTTTTATTTGCTATGTATGGTGCTACGGCTGGTAAGACGGGTATACTTGGAATTGATGCGAGCACAAACCAAGCAATAGCAGGAATGACTGTGAATAAAGAAAAATTAAATAATAAATATTTGTATTATTTTCTTTTAAAAAAAAGAAATGATATTTTGTTGAAGGCGTGGGGTGGTGCTCAGCCAAATTTAAGTCAAACAATACTTAAAAAAATAAAAATCCCTCTCCCATCTCTTTCTGAACAAAAAGAAATCGTTGATCGACTAGATGCGATATCGGAGAAAGCCAAAAAACTTCGAGAACTTCATATTCAAAACACGCATAGTCTCACCTCCCTCGAACAATCCGTCCTCTCCCAAGCGTTTCAAGAAGAATAAAAATAATATACCTCTATGAACAAAGAAAAAAAAGAATGTTTGGAGAAATTACAAGAGATAGAAAAAGTTTAGAAATCTTTTTTAAAAAACACTCATAAGAAAAATATGACAAAAGAAATACGCGTACGGCAGGCGAAAGAAGAAGATCTCGCTCGTATCGGAGAAATTGTATATGAGACATGGCTAGTAACGTACCCCAATACATCGCTAGGTATTACCAAAGAATGGATAGAAAAACTCTTTGAAAAGAAAAATACCCCAGAAAATCTTCAGCGTCGTTTGGAGGATATAAAAAATCAAAGTGATACGCTCAAGATTTTGGTAGCTCAAGAGGGGACAAATATCGTGGGAGTGGGTCGATTTCTCCAAAACGATGATCAAAATATTCTCAAAATGCTCTATGTACTTCCAGAGTATCAAGGTCATGGTATCGGAACTCGCCTATGGGAAGAAGGAAAAAAGATTTTTGATCCAAATAAAAAAACATTTGTATCTGTGGCAGATTACAATAATAAAGCGATTACGTTTTATAAAAAACTTGGATTTTGTGAGAATGGAAAGAGTTTTGTAGACGAGCGTTTTTCGCAAGGAGACATAGGTATTTTAGAGATAGAAATGGAGATATAAAGAATTCTCTTATGAGAAAGCATCGTATTTTTTTCGGTATTTTCTGTGTAATATTTTTTCTTATAAGTTTTCTTTTTTTGTTGTATCAAAAACCAAAAAATGAAAAAATATCAGAACAACTACCGCCAAGCGAAGAAAAAGAGAATGAGCAATATAGAGTGGAAGAAATGAAAGATTCTATTCTTTCAGAAGAGAAGCAAGAGAGAGAATTTGTTTCTCCTTTAAACAATCCTCAAGAACGTATAAATAAAAAGCCCTTTGGAATATGGGTAGATTCTCAAAATTCTCCCATTTTTCCAGAAAGATTTTTGGGATATCATACGGGAGTTGATTTTGAGATATTTCCGGGAGAAGAAAATGAAGATGTTGAGGTAAGAGCTTTATGTTCTGGAGAGATTTTTTTCTTAGAAGGAGTGAATGGGTATGGAGGGGTGATGCTCCAGAGATGTTTCTATGAAGAACAACCAATAATTGTGTTGTATGGACATATAGATAAAGATCGCGCACTTTTTTCATTGGGTGATCGGGTAGAAGTAGGGATGAAACTTGGGTTTCTTGGAAAAGGAAATTCAAAAGAAACTGATGGAGAAAGAAAACATCTTCATTTGGGAGTTATTAAGGGCGATAAAGAAAATTTTTTGGGCTATGTAAGATCCGAGGCGCTCTTGGATAATTGGATAGATCCTTGTGATTTGATTTGTTTCCTCTAATCTTTTTAGATAATAGTATATACTTGTAGATGTATTCGAGAAAGAGACAAATACTATAAGGATATATAAAAAATTTTTCCGTTGGTTATAACAGAGATCGGAAAATATTGGATGAAGTGCAACAGCGAGAAGAGAAAAAGTAATGTTTTCAATTCAAAAAATGTTCTTGTTCTTTATTCGGAGCTTGAAAATTACAAGAGGGTTTATGAAATAATAAAAAATATATGAATCAACAACAGAACAATCAACAACAGCAAAATCAAGTTCAGATAAAAGCTTCAGATGAAAAACTTAAAGGAGAGTATTCTAATGTTATGCAAATTCTTCATACCAAAGAAGAGTTTGTTTTGGATTTTCTCAACGTTTTCCCTCCGACAGGTATACTCAATGGAAGAATTATTCTCTCCCCGGGACATTTCAAAAGAATAATCGGTGCTATGCAAGAAAATTTAAAAAGATATGAAGAACAATTTGGAAAAATCGCCCCCTCCGAATCCCCAGCCGACGCTTCCGGAAAAATAGGATTTGAAGAAAGGGGATAAAAATGATTTTTCTGAGGACTCCTTGATTTTTTTAATTTTGTATTCTTTCGTGGTCTTTTGTGCGAATGGTAATTGATTGCTCATTAAATTTGGAAATAGAGTGATCAAGTAGTAAAAAAATAATGGCACTACCACAGCATATCATCCAAAAAAATAACAAAACAAAGAACATAATAAGGAGATCATTGGGTGTTTCTGTAAAGAGATATGCGAAGGCAAAACTGTAGAGTATGATCGTACTTATGATAACGAACCATATTCTCTTTTTGAGTCCTTCTTTTGTGGAATGAAATTCTTTCTTGAAAAAATATCGAGCAATATTTCTGAAAATTTCAGTGATAATGGTAAGGTACAATGAAGCTTGTATAAAAAGAAGAGAGAGATCCTTTTCGTCAAAGGACATTTCCTCTTGTTCTGAAAACGGTATTTCTATGGGGAGTTTTTCAACAAAAGCGGAAAGAGAGTTTTCATCCAGATTCTCTTGAGAAAAAATTATCGTAAGCGCGATAATAAAGAAGAGAAAAAGTGAAGCAGTTATGAGAAAACTATTTCGTATATAATATAAGAAGAATTGAATTGCTTTGATGAGGAGAAGAAATATAAAAAATTGATATTTCTTTTCTACAAAAATTTCCATAAAGATGAAGTAAAAAAATTTATTTATTTTTTTCAATATAACACAAACAAAAATAATAATGCACTTTTTATTTCCCCAGTGTTATTTTTATAGTAGAATAATGCACCAATTTTGGAGTCGTCGATCCTCTCTGTTTATGGGGCAATGTCAAGAGTGCGTTGCATTGGGAATTTGCGGAGGAGGGTGTCCCTTGCAGGCTGATATAGAAAAAGGTTCCATTTGGGAGTTGGATGATCGATTTTGCGTCCACTCAAAAAGAACATTGGAATGGCTTATTTGGGACCTGTACGAAAAAATGGTGAAATAGTGTGAAGATAGGGCGTTCTCAAAGGATTGAGACGCTCTTTTTATTAAATTTTTAGTAGTGTAAACTACTGTTATGCGTATGATACAAAAAACACTTTTTTCTATCGATAAAGATAAAGATGCATTTCAGATTTGGGTCAGATTGCGTTTTTTTGGAAAGGATGAGCCTTTACGTTTTTCGCATGATACGGGTATGGATATTTTAGAAGCCAAGCGTATCGCGCAGTGTAAAGAGTATGACGTATGTGCTCAATCTATCGAAGCTTTTGTGGGGGAAATATATGAACGACACCAATTGCTTTTTCCGATTGTAAAACGTAGCTATCATGAAGAATGGGAAAAGATTTCACGAGTATTTTATTCGAAAATTGAAACCCTTACCGAGATTCCCTGGGAGTTTTCGAAGTATCGCGTGATATTAAGCGCATTTCATCGCGGGATCAGTAATAGAAATGACAATGTAGTGTTTCGATGAATATTTGATGATCCAAAAGATCATTCGAGAATTACCGCACATGAAATACTTATGATTCATATGTGGAAAGTTTTTGAACATGTTTTTGGGGAGCAAACGGTTACTGAAAATGAAGATTTTTTCTGGGGTGCGAACGAAATTACCACAGTAGCAATACTTGGATTAGAACAAGATATGAATATGCTGTGGTCAAAAAATCAGCAAGGATTCGATAGGTTTCTTTCAGACTATTCGCAACTCTCTGATCTCAAAGAACGATTAGAAAAGAAATATCGAAACAAGACATCATTTCGAGAATATATTGAGGGGCTACAAGAATTTTTTTGAAAAGAAAAGCATCCTTTCCAAAAATTTCTTTGAGGGAAAAAGAATAAAAAACACATAACATCTCCAATGAAAACAGTCTTGCTACGCCGTGTAAAAAATGTATAAGAAATAAATCCAATGAATATATTATCTGAAAAAGAAAAAAGAATAATTATTGATAAGGGAACAGAGGCGCCTTTTTTGGGAGAGTATGTATATACTATGGAAAAGGGAATATATGTATGTCGTCAGTGCAACGCCCCACTCTATACCTCAAAAGATAAATTCGAATCTCAATGCGGTTGGCCAAGTTTTGATGATGAAATAAAAGGCGCTATAAAAAAACAAAGAGATGCTGATGGTATACGCACGGAGATACTCTGTGCTTCGTGCGGGGGTCATCTGGGGCATATATTTGTAGGGGAAAATCTGACAGACAAAAATAAACGTCATTGTGTAAATTCCCTTTCTTTAAAATTCATCCCCGATACTACAACTATATGATCAAAAAATAGGGTAAAAAGAATTTTTTTGGAAAAGAAAATCATCCTTTCCAAAAACATCTTTGAGAAAAAACATCGAGTCGTTTATAAGTATTTTAAGGTCATAAAACCAAGAATAATAAGAGCGACAAAAACAAGGGAAAGAATATCGATATATTTTTCTATGGAATCTTTGTAACGTCTTCCTAAATGATGCATAAGGAAAGCTACTAAGAAAAAACGCATTCCTCTACCGATAAGAGATGCAATAACAAAAGAAAGAAAATTTATTTTAAATACTCCCGCAGCGATAGTGATAAGTTTGTAGGGAATGGGAGTAAATGCAGCTGTGAAGACGGTAAGAAAAGCATTAGCTTCGTATTTGTTTCCTATGAGAATAAATTCTTCTTGAAGTCCATAGGTGTTTACTATCCACAGACCTACGCTAGAGAAAAGAAGTACACCAATGGCATAGCCCAATATTCCACCCAGAGCACTTGAGACAGTACAGATAGCGGCATGACGAAGAAAGTGAGAAGGATTTGCCATGACCATAGCGATAAGAAGGGGATCGGGAGGTATGGGAAAGAAAGAACTTTCCGCAAAGGATAGAGTAGCAAGTGCTTGTTCAGCTCTCTTGGTTTCAGCCCAACCCACAACCCAAGTATAGAGAGATCGAATTTTCTTTCTGGGCCAGTTGAGGAGGGAAAGTGAAAAAAGAACAGGTTTTGATTGAATGAATTTTTGAAACCGTGGAGCATCTCTCCACAAACGTAAAAAGGTAAACATAGATACTTTTTTAAATAATTTTTTACAAGGCTTATGTAGGGGGCTAGAGTTGGCTTGTTTTCTTTTACAATTTTCAAATTCCTTTTACAAACTGAAAAAGATTTGAAAATTTTATTATGAAATGAAGTAAATAACAGTCTAAGTATAGAACAAAAATAGTAGATTCTCAAGAAGGATATCCTTGAAAAAATACGTTTCTTAGAATTGAGAAAGATCAATTTCTTCGTCAATTCGAATCTGTGAAACAAACTCCCATGCGTGAGAAACGAGAATCATAGCACCTTTATACTCATGAAGAGCTTTGGCGATAACAGGAATATGACGAAAGTTTATATGATTCGTGGGTTCATCAAGAATAAGAAGGTTTGGCTGTTGCATAACAAGTCGAGCAAAGAGAAGGAGTCCTTTCTGACCTTCAGAAAGACTTTCTACTTTATTATGAAGAAGACTTCCAGGAAGGAGAAATTTTGCTGCTGTGGCATATACTGTCTCTTCAGTTCCTTCTTCCATAACTTCCTGAAGTGCGGCGAAGGCAGTTCTATGAAAATCTAAAGTAGAAAAATCTTGTCGATAATAACCTATGCGAGCTTCTGGAGAGATGTCTACAAAGCGACTGTCCTTTTTTGCAAGCGATTCCAAAAAAGTACTCTTTCCTATACCGTTAGGACCAGAAATAAGAACATGAGTATTTCTTTTTATTTCCAGATTAACGGGATAGAGAGTTTGTCCAGAGGGTTTCATAACAGAAATAGATCGTATGGTTATGATAGGACCGATTAAATCAGGAGCGGGTATATGAAAAGGAGGAAGTGTTTTATCTTCCTTTCGAACAGTTACTTTGTTTTCTTCTAAATCACTTGCAAGGTCACGCATTCGTTTGGCAACAGCACGTAGTTTTCCTCCTTTGTTGGCAAAAACATTCGCTTGGTCCTTCTTTTGTTTGATAGTGCGTTCGAGGCGTACATTTTCACTTTGTTCTTTCTCGATGCGTCTAGAAATTTCTTCTACTACATCGTAATAATTTCCAGAATATTGTTCGAGTTTGTGTGTATGTATATCAAGATAGAGAACTCCCTCGGTAAAGGAGTTAAGAAAATCAGCATCATGGGAGATGACAAGTACGGTTTTATCGTATTCTATAAGAAATTGAGTAAGATGAGCTATTCCTTGGGCATCGAGATTATTGGTGGGTTCATCAAGAAGGAGAATATCCGGATCTTGAATGAGTGCGGAAGCTAAAAGTATACGTGCTTGTTGTCCTCCAGAAAATTCTCGTATTTTCTTCTCAAGAGGAGGGAGGGGAAGATTAACAGCATCCAAAACACTCGCGATAGTTCTCGGAAGATCCCAACTTTCTCCATGGAAATATTTTGAAAAATAATCAGACAAGGAAAGCTCAAGTTCTTCTCGAGGAATAGTTTGTTTTCCAATGGCGATGGTCGTATTTTTATCTTTGGAAACTTTTCCGTCGTTTGGTTTTACTTCGCCTGTGATGATTTTGAAAAGAGAACTTTTCCCAGCGCCGTTTTGACCCATAAGGGTAAACTTTGCTCCTCGACGCAAAGAAAAACTTACCGAATCAAGTACGGATTTGTTGTGAGAATATTCGAGAGATACTTCATCAAGACGAAGAACGACAGAGTCTTTTGCCATAAATATAGAGAGTAGTTATTAAAACATTCCCCCTTCTTTGTGGAATGTTTTTTATTCGAATCGAAATAATGAATAAGATGGAAAAAAGTGTTTTCTAAGGAGAAAATATTCTTGGGAATAACCTCTTCCACAAAGAAATGACACACCTATGAAAAACACATTGTACTATTTATGACATAAAATATAAAAAATAGCAAGAGAATATGTTCTCAATATTTACATTGTTTTGTATAAAAAATGAGTGTAAGTTGTGGGTGATTTCTTGACAGAATGAGATATATATGTAAATATTTTTCTTCTTGAAGTTTAAGAAAATTCTCTTAAATTAAAGAAAAAAGTTCTTTTTAAATTTGATTGGGGAATCGGTCTGTACAATTTAAATATATTGAATTCTGCAGACCGATTCTCGGTAAACCTCATTTGATAAAAATATCATTTGAGAAAATTTTTCTTTAAAAAAGGAGATGGTTGAAATGAAAAAACAACCCATAGAAATTGGAAGCGTCCTTTATGTAGAAGAGGCTTGTCTTCCAAGTCTTGTCGTCATAGAATTTTTTCCTGATGGCGATGGTTATGAAGGAGATACTAGTCCGACATATTTAGTCCGACCTCTTATGCCTCTTTGCGAATTCTCTGAGGCGGATAAACAGGCAGGGCTTCCTGGCTGTCATTTCGTAAGAGACGGAGAGTGGCTTTGGCGAAATGAGGAAATGTTTTTCCTTGAAGGGGATGGGGATCTTGTTTTGACGGAGAGAATACTTTGGATTAGAGTTTCTGATCCAGAAGAGTTTTCCGACAAAGTTCATGTTATCGGGAAAGTATCTCCGACTGCTCTAAGAGCTGTTCAGAAGAAGATTCTCGAATTGATACTGAATGAGGATTCTTTCTCGAGTATGAAAAAAGAAGATTTACTTCCCCGAGTAAATTTTCAAGGCGCGATCGATTTCGCACTCGAGTCCTGGTCTGCTTCTCCATCGATTACCTAAAGAATAAAGCCCCCTACAATACACTAGTATTGTTTGGGGCTTTTTTATTTTTTTAAAAAAGAGAAGTGGATGAAATGAAAGAATATACTTCAAGAATGCGTATTAGTATTTGTGCTATAATAAAAAATATATTAGTAACGAAATAATGTGTATGAAAAATGTTTTGGAAAGTGTTTCAAAAAATAAGATTTTGTGGATAGGAGCCCTCATCTTCGTTTTTGCTTTTGGTGGTGGATATGCAGCGTCTTGGTTTGATGGAATGGGAGCTTTTTCTCAGAGAGGGTATGGAGATTTTCAAATGAGAAATCATATGCAAGAAAAGGGAAATGGAGAATGGGGTTTTGAAAAAGGAAATGAGAACTGTCCGATGAAGGAATCGGGAAAATGTTCCAAAGAAGGGAATAACAATCGACAGGGATCAGGACAGGGATCAGGACAGGGATCAGGACAAGGAATGGGACAGGGAGGACGAATGATGAACTCAAATGAAAAAGAATGTTCTTCGGAAGAGTGTCTTGCTGTTGATAACCTTGAGTATCCTGTAGCTGAACTTTCTCAAGGAGCCAAAGAAGCCCTTATAAAAGCTATAAATGATGAATACAAGGCGCGTGCAACCTATGAAAAGACAATAGAAACGTTGGGTATGGTACGACCATTTTCTATGATTATTCGAGCGGAAGAACAACATATTTCTTCTTTAAAAGGATTGTTTGATAAATATGGAGTGGCTATACCTGAATCGATTTCCAAGGATTCTGTCTCAGTGCCTGCGACATTAGAAGGCGCTTGTCAGATAGGAGTGACCGCAGAAATGGAGAATGTAAAATTGTATGAAGAAGAACTTCTCGATGTAGTAAAAGAATATCCTGATATATACAATGTTTTTGTAAATCTTATGAATGCTTCCAAAAATCGACATCTTGTAGCGTTTGAAAATTGCGCGAAATAAAAGAGAATATTTTTTAAAAAACAGTCTTTCCTTTTTGGGAGAGATTGTTTTTTTATTTGATTATTTGTAAAAATCTTCTTATAATGAAGAAAGTTTTCGTAGCTTTTTTTGAAAATAGAATTAAAAGAAAAATAAAAAAATTATGAGTATAGATTTTGGTGAAAAAGATGAATATCCTGGTTTAGAAAATAAATTTCCTGTAAGTGAAGATGTTTCAAAAATACCTAATCTTTCAGAATTAAATAAAAATAGAAAAGAGGAAGTCTTTTTTGATGAGAAAAAGAATTTTTCTTCTTTTTTAAAGAATATAAAAATATTTTTTAGGAAGAAATAAAAAATACTTAAATTTTTTAGAGCCCCCTTTTTTTGTTCTATGGTTACTTTCTGTTTCGTTATGGGAATTTATTCAGTACTAAAAAATATGATTTTATTGTTTTTGTAGAATACTTCTGGGTAATTAATTGGTTTTGTGTTTTGATGGGATACTATGTTCAGAGGGATGTTAGAGAAAAATAAAAAGATATTTGTATTGAAAAAAAACACATTTGGGTTTAGTCTTCTTTATATCTTATATACATATCTTTATGAAAAGAAAATCTCTTAAAATGACTGACAGAATTTTGTACGAACTTATAAAGAAAGAAAAGAAGCGTCAAGAAGAAGGAATGGAGCTTATTCCGAGTGAGAATTATGCCTCATTATCTGTTTTGGAGGCTTTGGGATCGGTTTTTACCAATAAATATAGCGAAGGGTATCCAGGAAAGCGTTATTACGGAGGGCAAATTTTTGTAGATCAAATGGAACAGCTTGCTATTGATCGAGCTAAAGAGCTTTTTGGAGCTGAACATATAAATGTACAACCTCTTTCGGGTGCTCCAGCAAATCTAGCTGTATATAGCGCACTTCTTTTACCAGGAGAAACTGTTTTGGGAATGGATCTTTCTCACGGAGGTCATTTGACTCATGGACATCCTGTTACTGTTCCAGCGAAGATATATCGATTTGAACGATACAAGACAGAAAGTGATGGAAAGATTGATTATCAAAAACTTCTCAAACAGGCCAAAGAAGTAAAGCCAAAAATTCTTCTTGCGGGTTTTTCTTCTTATACAAGACGAGTAGACTTTTCAGCTTTTTGTCGTATCGCCAAAGAAGTCGGAGCTATTTCTTTTTTTGATATGGCGCATGTCGCTGGGCTTGTGGCGGGAAAGGTTTATCCGAATCCTGTTTCTTATTTTGATATCGTTACCACAACAACGCATAAATCATTAAGAGGGCCGAGAGGAGGAATGATTCTTTGTAAAAAAGAATTTGCTCAAGCTATAGACAAAGCGGTTTTCCCTGGTCTTCAAGGAGGGCCTCATGAAAATAATATTGCAGCTAAGGCAGTCGCATTTGGTGAAGCCTTGAAAACAGAATTTCATGAATATGCCACATCTATTTTGGAAAATGCTAAAGTTTTGGAAAAAGAATTTAAGAAAAGAAAGTATGTTCTTGCTTTTGGAGGAACGGATTCACATATGCTTGTAGTGGATACAGTGCAAAGTTTTTCTCTCACAGGAAAACAAGTAGAAACAGCATTGGATAGTGTGGGTATTACGGTAAACAAAAATGTTATTCCTGATGATTCCCGTGGACCATTGGATCCAAGTGGAATTCGTTTAGGAACGCCCGCTGTCACCACAAGGGGTATGCGAAAAAAAGAAATGGAAATAATTGCTGAATTTATTGATCAAGCTATTCAATCACATAATGATGAAAAGAAACTTAAATATATACAAAAAGAAGTAAAAACTTTTTGCAAAAAATTTCCTGTTTACTCTCCAAATTAAGAATGAAAAATATGAAAGGCATAATTCTCGCGGGAGGATCGGGGACAAGATTGCTTCCTCTTACAGCAACTACATCAAAACAACTTCTTCCTATATATGATAGGCAGATGATTTTTTATCCCCTAAATACGCTTATAAAAGCAGGGATAAAAGATATTTTGATTATTGTTTCACCTGATCATAGTGGTCAATTTCTTAATCTTTTGGGATCTCTTTTTCTTCAACATGGAGTCAAAATTTCTTTTATGGTGCAGAAAGTTCCTCGAGGGCTCGCAGATGCTTTTATTTTGGGAGAAGATTTCTTGGATGAAGATAATGTTGTTATGATTCTGGGAGATAATGTTTTCGAAGATGACTTTACCGAAGCGATTACATCATTTACCTCAGGGGGAAGAATATTTGCAACAAAAGTAAATGATCCTGAACGTTTTGGTGTTGTGGAATTTAATAAAGAGGGAAAGGTGATTTCTATCGAAGAAAAGCCTGAGAAGCCCAAAAGTCAATATGCTATTCCAGGAATTTATATCTTTGACAAAAGAGTTTCGAAGATTGCTTCGGAAGTAAAACCGTCTGCTCGCGGTGAGATTGAAATAACAGAGATACATAATGTGTATTTGAAGGAAGGTATGCTGGATATTCATATCCTTGAAGGGAAATGGTTTGATACGGGAACATTCGAAACGCTTATGGAAGCTTCTTTGTTTGCAAAGAATTCTGCTATGGGAGAAAAATTTGATCCAATTGTCAACGAAGCCATTTCTGAGTATAATGATCATGTAAAACGTATGAGTAAATCAATTACCTTTGGTTATGTCAAAAAAGCCTATTAGAAAAGCCATAGTTGCCGTAGCTGGGTCGGGAACAAGATTACTTCCTGCTACCAAATCAATGCCAAAAGAAATGCTTCCTATTGTGGACAAGCCAGCTATTCAGCTTATTGTGGAGGAATTGGTCGCTGCTGGAATAGAAGATATTATCTTGGTAACTAAATGGGATAAAAAACCTTTAGAAGATCATTTTGATCGTTCGTGGGCATTGGAAAGTGATTTGGAAAAAGCGGGAAAAGAAGAGAAGCTTCAAGAGGTGAGAAGGATTGCTGACTTGGCGAATTTTATTTATGTCAGACAAAAAGGTCCTTATGGTAATGGAACACCTCTTTTGAGTGCAGCCTCTCTTGTTGATGATGAACCTTTTGTTTATGCATTTGGAGATGATCTCGTTAAATCAAAAACTTCATTTACAAAACAAATGGTAGAAGAGTATGAAAAATATCAAACTCCCATTGTAGGAGTACAAAGAGTTTCTCCGGATGAAGTACATAAGTATGGTATCGTAGAGCTCAAAGAAGGTACGAATGAAATGAAGAGTATTGTTGAAAAGCCTGAACCTCAAAATGCTCCTTCTCAATTGGCTCAGTTTGGGCGCTTTATTCTCGATCAGGATATTATAAATTCTCTCCGAGAAACGAGTTTGGGGAAGGGAAATGAACTCTGGCTCACTGATGCGATCGAAAGATATCTTCTTTCGGGGAAAATAGTTCGAGTAAAAGAAATAATGGATGGAAAATGGTTAACAACTGGGGATCCACTTAGTTATGTGATGGCGAATCTGGAATATGCAATGGACCGAGATGATTTACGAATTCCAATAGAAAAATTCATACAAAAACAAATACACAACCGAGAGAAGGGGAGATAATTCCATATTTTCACGGCTTTGTACTGGTTTACTACACTACTTTTTTTGTTTATAACGCTTATTCCTTATATTGTATTTGAAAAGGATATTTTTCCTTATGCAAATAGAGAGGAATTGCAAATAGCTCTTTTATTTATTTTAGGAGCTGTTGGTCTTACTTTATATCATATTGTAGACCTTCGTCTGAAACGATATCGAGATCGACAAGAAAGTTGTACATGGAAAATGTCAGATGCTCATAAGGATCTTGCATCTTCTTATTCTTATATTGGAATTTTGAATAGAAAAATAGAAATTCTTAAAGAAGTTATAAAAATTTCTTCAAAAAAAATAGATGAAGACTCGTCGAATGCTCATAATTCTTTGTGTCAATCTATTCTGAATGCCATTTCTATTTTTGGTGGATGTAAAGATGCTATTTTGGGATTTTATGATACTAAAGAATCAAAGGTTTTGTTTGAAACGGGAACCCGAGAAGGATTTCATCCCAAGATAAATCGTGAGCTTTGTTTTTATCGAACTTCGAATAGTTCGACTAAAAATGGTGCTTATATTATTATTCGTATGAAGGAAGAAATTGAAGGCGTTTCGGCTTACTGTATTTTGAGACGACATCATATTAATCCGCAAGATGCTGATATTATAAAGACGCTTCTTTTGAAAGCTACCTCGCTCTATCTTACGGAGGGTTGCAGTGATAAGAAAAAATAAGAGATTATATAAAGATTAATGAAAAATGAATATGAAAGTATTTCTTTTGGAAAATGTGAAAAAATTAGGTAATAAGGGGGAAATTAAAGAAGTTTCTGATGGATATGCTCGTAACTTTCTTTTTCCCAAAAAACTTGCAAAAGTAGCAACTTCAGGAATTGTAGCTGATGCAAAGAATAAAGAACAAATTAAGATCAAGAAGATTACAGAAAAGACTAAAGAAGAAAAAGAAATTCGAATTCAATTGAAAAACATAACACTTTCCTTTGCAAAAAAAGTTTCAGGAGATTCGCTTTTCGCTTCTATTTCAGCTCAAGAAATTATTCAAGCCTTGAAAGTAAAGGGATTTGACTTGGATCAAAAGCAAATCATCTTAGATCATGGAATAAAAACAGTAGGAGAACATTTGATAGATATTTATTTTCCAAAGATTAAAGCTACTGAAAAACTTCGAATCCTTGTTACAAAAGAAAACTAATTGATTTATGAAGAAATACTAAAAAGTATGGGAAAATATATCTTTGTTGTGGGTGGTGTTATGAGTGGTGTAGGAAAAGGAATTACCACTTCTTCTATTGGGAAGATATTGCAATCAAGGGGTTTTTCTGTAACTGCTTTAAAAATCGATCCTTATATTAATGTTGATGCGGGCACGATGAATCCAACGGAACATGGAGAGGTTTTTGTTTTGAAAGATGGATATGAAACCGATCAGGATATGGGTAATTATGAGCGATTTTTGGATATGAATCTGCCCAATGATAATTATATGACGACGGGTCGTGTGTATTTGAGTGTTATTGAAAAAGAAAGAAATCTCGAATACAAGGGAAAATGCGTTGAAGTTGTTCCTCATATTCCTTTAGAAGTTATCAGAAGGATAGAAAACGCCCAAAAAAAATCAAAAGCTGATATTACTTTGGTTGAAATTGGAGGAACTATTGGAGAATATCAAAATGTTTTATTTCTTGAAGCGGCTCGAATGATGAAAAGTAAGTATCCGCAAGATGTTCTTTTTGTCTTGGTGAGTTATTTACCCATCCCCAATAAAATAGGGGAAATGAAAACTAAACCAACTCAATATGCAGCAAGAACCTTACAAGGAGCTGGTATACAGCCGGATTTTATTATAGGAAGATCGGAGAAATCTATAGATAAAAAGAGAAAAGAGAAAATAGCTATGTTTTGTAATGTTTCCGAAGAGGATGTAATCAGCGCACCTGACATTGATAGTATTTATGAAGTTCCTCTTAACTTTGAGAAAGATAATCTTAGCGAACTTATTTTAAAGAAACTTCATCTTGATTCCAAAAAGACAGACTTAAAAGAATGGAAATTTTTTGTAGATCGATTGAAATCTTCAAAGAAAAAGGTTCGAATTGGAATAGCTGGAAAATATTTTACAACTGGTGATTTTGTTCTTTCTGATTCCTATATTAGCGTAATAGAATCCATAAAGCATGCAGGGGCATTATATGGTTTTAAACCTGAAATACTTTGGATTGATGCTGAAAAGTATGAAAATGATCCAAAAGCACTTGATGAATTGAAGGATTTGCACGGACTTATTGTTCCTGGAGGATTTGGCTCGCGTGGGATAGAAGGGAAAATTCTTGCAATTCAATATGTTCGTGAACAAAAAATTCCATTTTTGGGTATTTGTTATGGAATGCAAATGTCGATCGTTGAATACGCAAGAAATATTGTTGGTATGAAGGATGCGCATACAACAGAGATTAATCCAAAAACTTCTTTTCCTGTAATTGATATTTTGCCTGAACAAAAAGAGCTTCTTGAGAAAAAAAATTATGGAGGATCAATGCGTTTAGGTTCTTATATTGCTGAGATTTCTCCTCAAACAATAGCAAATGCCGCTTACAAAAAAGAACGCATTTCCGAGCGTCACCGTCATCGTTATGAAATGAATCCTCAGTATATTGAAAAACTTGAAACTGCTGGAATGATTTTTTCAGGAAAATCTCCCAACAAAAGACTTATGGAGATTGTTGAACTCCCTCGAAAGGTGCATCCCTTTTTTGTGGGAACTCAATTTCATCCAGAACTTCAATCCAGACCTCTAACAGGGCATCCACTCTTTAATGAATTTCTAAAGAAATCAGGAGAAAGAAAGAAAAATTTCAATTCCTAGAGATATATTTTTAACTTTCTTTTCTGATAAAACGTAGAATTTCATTTAAAAAATCCCTCATATGAGGGATTTTTTCAGAAAAGGAAAATAAAAATTTCTTTACTTTTTTAATTCTATAGGATCTTTGACGTGTACGTATTGTCGTTTAACTATTTTTCCAGTATAGCTAATAACTTTCTTTTTGAGAAAGCTTACAATACCATCATTTGATGCGTAGAGAGTATCGTCTGCACCTTTTCTTACATTTTTCCCAGGACGAAATTTTGTTCCTCTCTGACGAACAATAATATTTCCGCTTTTTGCGGGCTGTCCTCCAAAAATTTTGATTCCTAATCTTTTCGATATAGAATCTCGTCCTAGACGCGTCGATCCACCTGCTTTTCTATGTGCCATATTGCCAAAAAAAATGATTGCGTTACAGTGGAGAATATATCTCCTATCAGAAGAGAGTGTACGAAAAATAAGACTTTATGTCAAGACAATTTCTAGAAACAGATAAAAAGGGAAAATTTTTCCCTTCACGATTAAGAAAACTTAGAGCATGGCTTAGAGAAAATAAGTTCCATTTTTT
Organism: Candidatus Moraniibacteriota bacterium; assembly: GCA_016699795.1. Taxonomy (NCBI): domain Bacteria; phylum Candidatus Moraniibacteriota; species Candidatus Moraniibacteriota bacterium. The sequence continues at coordinate 1,089,341 of CP065011.1, read as the reverse complement.
GATAGTTGCTATTATATTTTTTTCTTCCGTGGTATCTTTTGAAATAGGGTTTTTGTACGCTCAAGAGAAGAATCAAAAGCCTCTAATTCTTGAACAAGTAAGGGAAGATTGCCCGAAATGTGCATTATCTAATAAAGAAGAATCATCTACAGTTTTAGGGCAGACTGTTTCGAAAGAAAATACAGGAGAGGGATTATCTGGAAATAAAGCGGATTGTCTTTTTGTAGGAAGTAAAAATAGCGATAAATATCATTCACCTACGTGTTCTTGGGCAAAGAGGATAAAACCCGAAAATATCCGATGCTTTAAAAACGCCGAAGAAGCAAAACAGGCTGGCTATCAAGAAGGATGCATACAATAAGAATAAAAAAATTTATTTGAAAAATCCTAGAACATTACAACATTAAAGGTAAGAAATAATTTTTGGATAAAAAGAAGAAATTATGAACAAAGAAAAAAGATGTGTCATTTCTTTAGGTGGATCACTTATTGTTCCTGATGAGATAGATTGGAAATATCTCAGTGATTTTCACAATCTTATTATTGAATATGTTGAAAAAGGTTGGAATTTTATTCTTATTACTGGAGGAGGAAAAACAGCGAGAAAATATCAGGAGTCCGCATATCGTGTTGATCCAGATTTGACTGACGAAGATAAGGATTGGCTTGGTATACACTCCACACGATTGAATGCTCATTTGATGCGAACAATTTTTCGTAAATATGCCTATCCAAGAATCAATACAAATCCTCATGATCTTGAGGATTTTTCTTTTGCGAAAGAGCCTATTATTATTGCAGCAGGCTTTCGTCCTGGTTGTTCTACTGATTATGATGCCGTTCTTTTGGCAAAATATTTAGGCATATCATCCCTTATTAATCTTTCCAATATTGATTATGTTTACGATAAGGATCCAAAAATATTTCCTGAAGCAAAAAAAATTAAAGAAACGACATGGGCTGACTTTCGAAAAATCGTTGGCGATGTTTGGAACCCAGGGCTTAACGCTCCATTTGATCCTATTGCGGCAAAACTTTCTCAAGAAAATGATCTTAGGGTTATAATTATGAATGGGAAAAAACTGGAAAGATTGAGAGCTTATTTGGAAGGGGAGGCATACGAAGGTACACAAATATATTAAATGGAAGGTATCTGGGAAGTTTTGGAGTAAACTTTTTATAAGTATGCTGATGAATAAAATAGAGAAATATTTTATGTATTTTCGAAGAATATTTTTTTGATGTATTCTGAAAGAAATATGTAAAAATTTTAGAGTAAATAAAAAAATAATATGAATTTTTTTCAAGGGAATAAAGAAGCATTTCAACAGAAAACTAATTCTCGATCAAAACGATGGCATTCTATGTCTGCGAAAGAAGTTTTTGATGGATTAAAAACGTCTCTTTCTGGACTAACTTCTAATGAAGCAGCTCGTCGACTTGTGCAAGATGGAAAAAACGAGCTTCCAAAGAAAAAGAGTCATCGAACAATAATTCTCTTTCTTGAACAATTTTCTGATACGCTTGTTATTATTCTTCTTGTGGCTTCAGCTCTCGCCTTTGCTACTGGAGCAACCCGAGATGGTGTAATTATTCTTATCATAGTTTTTTTAAATGCATGTATTGGCTTTTTTCAGGAATATAAAGCTGAAAAAGTTATGGAAAAAATGCGGACACTTACTTCTGACAAAGCTTTGGTGTTTCGTGATGGAGAACGTCAAGAAATTGAAGCCCAATTCCTTGTTGCTGGAGATGTTGTTTTTGTCGATGCTGGTACTGAAATGCCTGCTGACGGATATATTGTAGAAAGTTATTCTTGTCGAGTAGACGGATTCATTTTTAGTGGAGAATCTCGTCCAGAAAAAAGACAAGTGGGTGTGATGAAAGAAGAAACAGGCCTCTCTGATATTGAGAATATGATCTTTATGGGGGAGTCAATCGTTTCCGGAGAAGCTCGTTTAGTTATTGTTTCAACTGGGGAAGAAACTGAATTGGGAAAATTAGCAAAAATAACAACAGCTGTTGTTGAAGAACCTACACCACTTCAAAAGCGTATGCAGATGTTGGGAAAAAGCATTGCTGTTTTATCAATATTTATTGGGGGTGTGGTTATGCTCGTGGGTCAATATTTGCATTTTTCTTGGTATGAAAATTTTCTTTTGGCTTTGGCTCTTGCTGTTTCAGTTGTTCCAGAGGGATTGCCAGCAGCAATATCAGTTTCTTTGGCACTTGGGATGAAACGATTACTTAAAAAGAATGTTCTTGCTAAAAGACTTTCGGCTGTAGAAACATTAGGATCCGTTACTATTATTTGTACCGACAAAACAGGGACGCTTACAAAGAATGAGCTCACGGTAACAAAAATGATTGTGGGAGGTTCTATTTTTTCGGTAAGTGGATCGGGATATGAACCAAAAGGAGTTTTTTCTCTTGATGGAAAAACTGTTAAGTCCGAAGAAATTCCTCATGGAGATCTTCTTTTTCGAATAGCATCTCTTTGTAATGATGCTGATTTAGTTGAAGAAAATGGAAAATATTCTATTTTGGGAGATCCTACAGAAGGTGCTCTTGTTGTTGCGGCAAAAAAATATAATGCTGAACCGAATTTTTTTCTTTCAGGACAAGGTAAGTTAATGGAAATACCTTTTAGTTCAGAAAGGATGTGTATGAGCGTTGCTTATGAAGCAAAAAAGAATTATTTAGGGAATGAAGAGAATGTAAAATATTCCTATGTAAAAGGATCTCCGGATGTGCTTCTTTCTTTGGCCTCTAAAAGGTTAGATGAATCTGGAAATATAATTCATTTTTCTGAAGAAGAAAAACAATCCGTTCGAAATCAATATGAAAATTTATCCAGTCAAGCCCTGAGATTATTAGCTTTTTCTTTTAGAGATATTTCTCAAGTAAAAGAGGGTTCCTACGAAAGTGAAATGGAACGTGATCTTGTTTGGGTTGGAATGTTGGCAATGATAGATCCTCCTCGAATTGGAGTTGCGAATGCTGTAAAGAAGTGCAAAGAAATGGGGATTCGTATTCTTATGATTACGGGTGATTATGCAACAACGGCGGAGGCTATCGCACGAGAGGCTGGGATTATTTCAGGAGAAAAAGGTAAATCTTTTGACGTCATTGGTGGTAAAGATTTGGAAAAGCTTACAGATAAAGAGATTGCAAAGAATATTCACACAAGAGATGTTGTGTTTGCTCGAATTGCTCCAAATCAAAAACTTCGAATTGCAACAATCCTTCAATCAGAGGGGGAGATTATCGCTATGACGGGAGATGGTGTGAATGATGCTCCTGCTCTAAAAAAAGCAAATATCGGTATTGCTATGGGTATAATAGGAACGGATGTTTCTAGAGAGGCATCGGATATGATTCTTTTGGATGATAATTTTTCTTCCATTGTAGAGGGTGTTCATGAGGGTCGTGTTATTTTTTCTAATATTCGAAAGTTTGTTCATTATGTATTTACATCGAACGTAAGTGAACTTTTTACGGTTATTTTGGGTTTTATTTTTCAATTGCCTACACCCATTTCCGCTGTTCAAATTCTTGCTATTGATTTAGGAACTGATGTTTTCCCATCATTTGCTCTCGGATTGGAACCGGCCGAACCAGAAAAGAAGTTAGACACGCCTTCAGCAAAAGGAGAAGATACATCTTCATCAAAAAATATTTTTCATCAAAAAATGAAGAAGCTTTTTCCAAAACAAAAAATAATTGATGTGCAAGGTATTCGTCGTCTTATTATTTTAGGAGGAATTATGGCAATTGGTGCTGTTTTTGCTTTTGTTTGGTCTCTTCAACGAGGTGGTTGGTTTTGGGGTGCTACGATTGATACGCAGAGTGAATTGTATCTTGAGGCTGCTACGGCAGCATATGTCGTTCTTGCTGTTTCACAAATGGCAAACCTTTTTGAAGCTAGAAGTGAACGATTGCGTATGCATCAAATCGGATGGTTTCGTAATAAATATGCATGGGGGGCTCTTTTGATGTCATTCTTTATTTTAGGACTTTTTCTCTACGTGCCTTTCTTTCAGAAATATCTCGGAACACGTCCTGTAGATGGATATGATTGGTTGGTGGTATTTTTTACAACAGGATTTGTTTTTCTTTATGAAGAATGGAGAAAAAAAACGATTGCAAAAATAGAAAGAAAATAACAGTATGAATATATTTTGAAAAGGCTTGAATTTGAAGATGTGCGACCATCTTCTCTAAAGGCTTATTTTAAAGATTTTTTGAGTTAGTTACCTAGGCGATTATCTTGTGCAAAGTCTTGACAAAATAAAGAAAATGTGAATAGATGCGAATGGTTACTTTTGAATAGGTATTCAAAAGTTTTTTCCAAAGCACCTTAAGAAAAAGAGGTTCCCAATGAAAAGGCTACTTGTTGTTATTTTTTTTGTTCTCTTTGTCAGCATGACAGAGAATGCATTCTCCCTGCAGCAATTTACGGCTGCGGGAATCGTCGAGGTGAGCTCGCGCAATTGCGAAGCTCAAAACAATGGATGGGGAAACTGCGTGGGGCAGATTCGTATCACGCCAGAGGGTGTGATACTTGCCATCCTTCCCTTGCGGGTTACGTTTACCGGGCTTGTTGACACTCCACCTGAAGAATTTGGATGTACTCCCATAAAGGAAACCTACGAAGTTGCTTTCCATAGCGATTTTAATGGATGGGAAGAGAAGAATGCTTCGTGGGCCAAATTCTTTCGACCCCTCATGATTGTTCCGACAAACTATCCCGCTAAAGGATATTTCGGGATGAGAGTTTCATGTCAAGAAGGGACATTCCATTACATGCCGTTTAATATGGCATACTGGGCGGTCACTAATGTGACCGGACAGCCATTCTCTGTGGATGCACAATATCTCTTCACTATGGGAAACTATAGAGAACCAAATGTTTCCATTATCGACAAGAATACCAATACCGTTCGAATGGACTTCGGAACCAATAAAATCTATGCCCTTTCGGACAAGGATGGCCTTATGGAGCCCATGGATTCTGAGCAACTTTCAAGTTGCGGATTTCAATTTTGGAATCCTGACTTTACCTATATCCAGGGATCTGTAAAGAAACTGGATGATTATACGGTAGTCGCAGACATTCCCAACTTTCCATTTGGCACATATGGATTCCTGGTCTGTAAAGCAGGTGAGAGAGATCTGTATGTTGCGGTAGATATGTGGGATTTTCCGCTCGGAACAACTTTTTTGGGGGATTCTTATACGTTTTTTAAGCCCTAAGAGTTAGTCTCCCACTTTGCCCGTTGTTTGGAAACATTCAACGGGTTTTTTATTTTTTTTGCAAAATGTTTTTAAAAAGTAGTCGTTTACTTGTATTTTCTTCTTGGTAAGAGTAATTATCAAAAATCTTCAAAATGTAATTTTGATTAGATAACCGTACAAAATTTGACGGGAGAGAAAAACTTGTGTATTTTGGGTAAGTGTTTTGTGACACTTTTTCAACTGAGGTATGGTTCATTGAAAACAAAGTTTTTAATCATTCTTTCTTCGCTTTTTTTGCAAACAATGGATTTATCCGCTTCGGAAAGAATCCAAGTAAGAAAAGCTGAAAAAAGTCAGTCTCTTTCCTTAGAAAAGAAGAAAAAAATTTCTGAGGAACCAACGAACAGTTTGCGTAAGAATGTACGTAAACGGAGTGGAGGCTGTAAATCATTATCTTCCGTAAAAAAAGAATACTCTTCTGATTCCCGAACGATAAAAAAGTCGTGGATGAAGATAGATCTTTCTTTTTATCATCCAACTGGCAGTTGTACCGCAAGCGGTGCTGTCATGGATCCCAATTCATTAACAGTAGCAGTAGATTCTCGCTTTCCCTTAGGATCTATGTTGGAAATACGAGATCCGAAAACAGGGAAATCTGTGAGAGCTTTTGCTTCGGATCGTTGTCCCAAAAGATCGTGCACGAGAAAAAACCGAGTAGATGCTACGGTGGCAACTTTTTTGGAAATTGGCGGAAATGTTGAGAGAGGACTTAAATCCGTAGAAGTTCGAATGATATCCGCTCCTGGATAGCTTTTGATCTTATCGGGTCTCATTTCTTTTTTGGCGTCTTGTAAAAAACAAGGCGCCTTTTTAAATATTTCCCTAAATTTTAAAATTTAGGGAAAATAGTATAGACTTAAAAAATATTTTTATTTTATAGGGTTAAATAGTAGAGATCCTCTAGTAAAAAATAATAAGAGAGTATAGAATGGGTTTTTAGAGAGTATTTATAGATCGGTTATAATAAAAAGAATATGGTTATATGAAAGAAAAAAAGATTTCTTATGAATGGATACATAAATATTTTTCCTTATTTAAGAATTTCTTCTTATTTTTAAGGGGAAAATATGGAGCTATTCTTTTTATTTTTATAATTTCTATTTGGTATAATGTAGTAGTTGTTCCAACAGATGAACTTGGAAAAAATGATGCCCTTAAAGTTTCTGAAGAAAAATTATCTGAAATCTCTGCAGATCTTTCTGGAAGTATTCCAGAGAAAATATATCCTGATATCTTGGATTCTATAGAGGGTGATTGGTATCGTATTGGTGTCGGTGCTCGTGCATTAGACTCTGATGAAGAGCTCCATATTCTTGCTATTTCAGATTGGGGGGAAGAGAAAGAAATAGGAATAGTACAGTTAGATCGTTCCGGAGAAGAAGTTTTTAAAGAATTCGTTTTCCAATTGAATGATTTCTATCACGACATTATTATTAGAAAAAGTGGGGAAACACAAGAAGATCGATGGAGAGGAGGAAAAGTTATAATTTCAGATATATTTACCACAAGATTAAAAATTACGGATGAAACTGCTATAAAAAATCTTCAACCTACGCTATTAAGAAAATCTCAAATAGCAAGTGTTTTCGTGGATAATAAAGTTGAAAAAGAGATCTTTTTTCCTGATCGTTCTAATTATATTTCTTGGGGAACTTTTGTTTCTCCTGGGGATGTTATGTATTCAGTTTCTATCCCTGCTAGACGAGGAGATATTCTTTCTGACGAACGTTATGTTCTCGATATTTTTGGCTATGATCCTGAAAGTAAAGTTGTCGATAAAAAAATTATTCATTCGGTATCATTTCCAGAAGCAGATATTGATAAATATAAGAAAAAAACTGGAATGTCTGATATTCCATTTCCTTTTTCATTAAAACCAGGAAAAAGCTATGCTTTAGGAATTCGCTATCGTGAAAAAGACAAAAAAGGAACTCTTGAATTTTCTCGTGTTACTTCTGATGATGGAAAAGAGGGTTTTGTTGTAGCTCAGATTCGACATGCATTTGAAGAAAATGAGAAAAATCTTCTCCTTCCTGGTGCAAAAATTGAAGATGTTGGTCCTTATCTTCGCTATGAGTATAGAAGTAATAATTCAATTTCTGATTTTGCTAATATTTCTGAAGCAACTCCAAGCATTTCTTTTAAACCAAAAGAATCCCGAGTTTTAGGGGATTCCAAAGTGGGAGAATACTTTATGTATCCTATTTCAACAATATCTCCTTTTTCAGAAATGACTATCCAAGCAAGTCAATACGGTAATTATGAAGATCAGATCGCATTAGAATATTCTTATGATGCCAAAAATTGGAAAGAAATTCCTTATATTCAGTTAGATGGAAAATCTCAAGAATACTCTTTTACTTTTACAGCTGAGAAAGGAGATACTGCCCTTATTTATGTACGGGTTCGCTATACTGATTCAAAAGATGAAGTGAAAAGAAAGTTTGGCCTAGAGAGATTTCGAATAACAGCAAAAATTCCTAAAAAATAGACTTCACTTATTATCTATGTTTCAAAGACTTTTCTTTTATCTTACAGAAAAAATCCCCTCCGATGTGCGTTGGCGGTTTCTTGGCGTTATTATTATTGTATGGATTGTTGGTGTAGCAACATTTGCCAATGATGCCATTCTTGTTTCAGGAAGCGTCTCCATGCCTACAAATGCCTCACAAGATTTTTTTTCTTATGTAGAAGAGAGTGAATGGAGAGGTTTTCTTTGGTATGGAGTATTTTGGCTTTTAGATACTCTTAACTTTAGCAATGGATCACAATTGACTATTTATTTGGATTTCTTTTTATTTTTTTCATTTTTATCAATGCGCTGGGCTATTTATAAAGTATTTCCTCACGCTTCTCATTTTACGGTTTTTTCTTTTTCCCTTGTATATGCCATAAATATTTTTACTTTACATCTTGTGGCTTCGGGAAAAATTTTTACTCCTTTAGGTTTTGCTTATGCCTTTTTACCGGCATTTATTGCTTCTTATCGGATGTTTTTACGAAACCCTTCTATTGGAATGGGTGCTATTTGTTCTTTTTTCTTTTTTCTTTTTTCTACTTTATTTTTATACCCGTCAGCATTGATCGTTACCGTAGTATTCTTTCTTATTATGACAATTTCCATAGCTATTTTCACAGAATCGTTTTTTTCTTGGAAGAAGATGATTTCTTTTGGAATTCTCATCCTTTCTTTTCTTCTTGTAAGTGCTTATGCTATTCCTTCGGCGCTTATTCGTCTTGAATATGGAAAAGATACTTTTTTCCCACAAACAGGAATAGAGCAATCTTTGCATCTTCTTGAGAAGCCCTCCTCTTTATTGCAAGTATCTCGATGGCTTTCTTTGAATTATGCTCAGATGTTTCCTTACGCTTCACCCTACAAAGGAATGCATACAGTGGGCATACTCCTTACATTACTTCCTCTTATTTGGCTTATTTCTGGCTGGTTCTTACAGAAAAAAAGTTCTCTAGCAATAAGTCGTCGTTTTTTCTGGTCAATGACAACTATTCTTTTATTTTTTACTTTTTTTATTTCTGGCTTTCCTGGTTTTACAGGATTTTTTGGAAATCGAATGTGGACACTTCCTGGAATGGCCGCTCTTGGAAATGGGAGTGATTTTCTTCTTTTTCTTCCTTCCCTTGGAATTTTTATTGGGATATGTGCGGCTATGTTTTCTAAAAAATTTACTTTCACACTAGCTCTCTCAGCTATTCTTACTTCTTTTGTTGCATTTCCTTTTTTTGTGGGAGGTGTGTATAAAAATAATCAAATTCCTATTAATGAAAAAAATGAGATTGAACAAGAGGATGATTTCGACCTTGGTGTATTTGTAACACTACCTGAGGAATATTATAAAATAGGAAAGCGTTTTCGTGAGAGTACCGCGGATGGTTTTATCGCACGACTTCCTTATGGACCGAAATACGAAGAAAGTGAATGGGATTATTTTCCTTCCTATTCATATTTTGGAGAAGATATTTTTTCTTCAATTTTTGATAGAAAAACGATATCACCCCAATCTTCTTATTTTGAAAGATGGAATTATGCAAAAACTTTTTCCCAATCAAATCAGGATCCAAAATGGTTGACAGTTCTTCTTGGTTTAGGAAACGTCCGCTATGTTATTGTTCATAAAGATGGAGTGCCAGGATCTTTTCAAAATATTCAAGAAAAAGTTCTTTATTTAGAAAAAATAGGAGAATGGAAAAAAGTTGTTCAGACAGATGTTTTTGATATGTATCGTCTTCGAGATGAGCGGATATTCCCACTTTTTTATGTACATAATTTTACCTTTTCATTTCTCGATGATCCTAGTAGTATTTTAGCTTCTTACGAAGATGTGAATAAAACAGAAATTCTTCCAATTTCTTATATAAAAAATGAATCAGGGTATGTAATACATTTTGATAAAAAGATTTCACAAAAGATACTTACATTTTCTGAGCCATTTAATGCGTTGTGGTCAGCGACACTCGTACATACAAGTGGTGAAAAAGAAACACTTTCTTTGAAAAGATCTTTGGGATTTTTTAATGGATGGAATCTTTCAAATATACAGGAAGGTGATCAAATAGAAATTGTATTCGCTCCAAAAAAATTCGCATCTCTTGGAATGATTATTTCTCTTGTCTCTCTTTTTATTATCCTTGGAATAATAATTTTAGCGCATCTACGAAAGCGAAGAAAAAAACTTATTTCAGTATGAAAAGTGAGTTGTTTGGGATTTTTTATATTAAAAAATGATTATGAAAAAAATTGAAATATCTCCTATAGAATCTTGGTTCGTATCATTATGGAAGGAAAAAAAGCTTCATGCAATTTTTATGATTCTTGGTGTCATTATGGGAGCATTCTTTCAGTGGGATCTTGTTGAAATTTTTATATTTTTTATTTTTCTTTGGTCTATTATGGAGAAAGTTCCGAGTCGTATGTTAGCCATACCCGCATTAATATTTCTTTGTGCAACACCACTTCTTTTGGTTTTTGAGAGAGAAGATCAAGCGGAAGCTTATGCGGTGTATGCTTATTATTTTCTTGTTATGGCTGTTATTCGAGCTGTCTCAGAGCTTCGAGAAGATGAAAAAATGAAAGTGTAAAATAAAACGTATTAAAAAGGAATATTTTTTTGCCAGTTCCATGCATCGCGAAGAGCGTTTTCAAGTGTATATTCTGCTTTCCAATTCAAAATTTTTTCCGCTTTAGAGACTTCTGCATAACAACTTACAACATCTCCTTCTCGGCGAGGACCTATACGATAGGGAAGTGAAACGTTGGTGATTTTTTGAAACGTATGGATAACTTCAAGTACACTAGAAGCCTTGCCATTTCCTATGTTAAAAACATCATATTGAGGAGCGTTATCTTTTAAAAGAAAGGTGAGAGCTGAGATGTGTGCTTTTGCAAGATCGACTACATGAATATAGTCACGTAAGCAGGTTCCATCTGGTGTTGGATAATCATTTCCAAATATAATAAGTTCTTTTCGTATTTTTGCTGCGGTTTGAGTAACAAAAGGAATAAGATTTTGAGGAATTCCAAGAGGAAGTTCTCCGATGAGTCCACTAGGATGTGCACCAACAGGATTGAAATAGCGCAAAGAAATTCCTTTCAATATTTTTTTGTTTGCAGGTGTCGTGCAGATATTTTGAAGAATATCTTCACCTGCTTGTTTTGTTGCTCCATAAGCGCATGTAGCTAGCTTTCTTGGAGAAACTTCTGAAATGGGAACCTCGTTAGGCTCTCCATAAATAGTAGCCGATGATGAAAAAACAAAAGCTGAGACATTTTTTTTGAGAGCTATTTCTAAAATATGAAGAAGGGAATCGATATTATTTTTCCAATAAAGAAGAGGATTTTTTATTGACTCAGAAACTGATTTAAATGCTGCGAAATGAATGATCCCTGAGAAATGATAAAGAGAAAAAATCTTAGAAAGAAAAATATCATCTAAACAATCACCTTTATAAAAGAGAGGTTTTCGTCCAAGTATTTTTTCTATACCTAAAAGAATACGAGGATCTGAATTGGAAAAGTTATCTAGAATAACAGGATTATAACCAGCCTGGGCAAGTTCTATAACGGTGTGTGATCCGATAAAACCAGCTCCTCCTGTAACAAGAATATTTTTCATAAAATAAAATGATAATGGAGCGTTTTTCTTACCTCTTTTCAGAGAATGAAAAATGTGCCTATACTAAGGAATGATTTACGATAGAATGCACCAAATTATTATCCCTCAAAAATACCAATTTGTATATGGAATTGGTCGTTTTGTTTTGTATGGATTTTTTTTATTTTTGACAACAGTTCTTTTTCTGAAAGTGGTTTTTCCTGATATTTATGGTACATTCGAGTTTTCTCGTTATGATGATCCTAAAAATTCATTACTTGAGCCTCGTGAGATCGGGGAATTGAAGAGTGACGGAGGTATTCAAAAAGGTGAATTTATAAATTTTGGTGCAATTGCTGAAGGTGATTTTAAAAGTATTCATGCGGGGTTTACTTCTTCAAAGGATCAAGAATTAAAGGGAGAGATTTCTTTTGTGAGAAAATATCGTGCCATGACGTACCCAGATGGGCTTCCAGCTATTTTTTTTGATGGAACACTCCTTTCCCTTGAAGATAAATTTTTCATCGTATCAGAGGGAAAAACTCGATATATTCCTAAAGATATTTTTGATATTTTAGGTTTTTCAAAAGAACAATTTCTCCCTATCGGGGAAAATGAGTTTTCTTTTCAGACAAGAGGGGATGATATCAGAAAAGATGAATATTGGATTCAAGGAAGTTTGTTTCATCGTGATGGAATGTATTATCAAATAAAAGAAAATCGAATAGATTTCTTTGTAAGTGAAAGAGCGTATCTTTCAAAGTATAAAAAAGAATATGCTAGGAATATGAATCGTGATTTTCCTGACGAAGGAGTTTCAAAGGTTTTGGGATTTGCTAATGGAACGCTTATGGATTATCAGGGAGGTGTTTATGTTTCTAGCGAAGGAAAGGCTCGCCCTATAGATAGTCCACAATCTTTTCTTTCAAAAGGATATTCTTGGGAAGATGTTATAAAAATAACAGAAGAAGAATTTCTCGCTTATGAGCAAGGAGAAATCTATAATGCTCGTCGAACTCATATAGATGGAACAGTTTTTATTGATACGGTTTCCGGAGAAACATTTTTTATAGAATCTGAAAAAAAACGCTTAATACGGGGAGAGAATATACTCAAACAATATGAAAATATTCCACCTGTTATTATCGAAGCACATCCAGAATCGATATCGTGTATTCTGAAAGAAGATTCCATATTTTCTGGTTATGGATGCTCTTCCTCTCTTTTAAATGTAGATGGTAGAGGAGTGGAATATCAACTTCGTCTTATGGCTTATGAAAACATGGATCTTTCTGAGATGAACATTACGTTCGATAAAGAAGTGAATGGGGAAAATTTTCGAAAGTTTTTAGCTGAGTTACGAATACGAATTTTGAAACGATTTGGTTTATGAAAAAAGGGAATAATGATTTTTTGAAAAAATCGATGATCGCTATAAGCTATAAATTAAGCATTGAGGCTTTAATGATAATGCTCTTCTTTTGTTTTATTTTTATTTTTTCAGAATTTTTACTTCCAAATTTACTTTCCTCCCATGTATCATTTTTTGAGATAACACTAGCTCTTCTTTTTTTATTTTTTATTTCCTTTGTTTTGGGGAAAAAATTTGAAAAAGAAAATGCTTCTTTTGTGTGGGAATTAGGGAAGAAAAGAATAGGTGTTTTAGTTTTCTTTCTGACCTCGATGATTATAGGTATGCCTGATAAGCTATCTTTGGGTGTTTGGTTTTTTGTTTGGATAGCAACTTTTATTTCCCTGTTTTTTCTTCTTTTGATGATTTTTTCCAATAAAAATGGGAGAGAATCTCTTCTTTGTGATTCAATTAATTCTTCTGAAATGAAAAAATAAGAAGTATGTTGGATATACAAAAAAGAGAAAAACCCCTTTTTATACTTGCGCCTATGGCGGAAGTTACAGATGTTGTATTTAGAGAATTTATATCGACCTATACAGCTCCAGATATTTTCTTTACAGAATTTGTTTCTTGTAAGGGCTTACTTTCTTCTAAAGGAAAAGAGCATCTTATTCGTGATTTGTTTTATACCCAGAAGCAAAGACCTATAATTGCTCAAGTTTTTGGGGGAGACCCAAAAGATTTTACCCCTGTGGCTAAACTTCTTGAAAGTTTGGGATTTGATGGAATAGATATTAATATGGGATGTCCTGACAAAAAGGTAGAAAAACAAGGTGCGGGGGCTGCTCTTATCAATGATCCAAAGCGAGCGAGAGAAATTGTACAAGCAACTCGAAAAGGTGCTGGAAAAATGTCTGTTTCTATAAAAACACGAATTGGATATAATGTTTTAGATACGGAAAATTGGATTAAAAATCTTTGTCAAACAAAACCTGATTTTATAACAGTACATGCAAGAACAAGAAAGGAAATGTCCAAAGTAGAAGCTCATTGGGATGAAATTGAAAAAGCCGTTACTGTGGCTTCAGAATATCAAGTTCCTATTATTGGAAATGGAGATGTGAAAAGTAGAAAACAAGGGGAATTTCTTGCTGAAAAAACAGGGGTTTCTGGTATTATGATAGGAAGAGCAGTGTATGGAAATCCTTGGGTTTTTGATACAGATGAAAAAGATCATTCATGGGAAGAAAGATTAAAAGCTCTTTTTCGACTCATTTTTCTTTTTGATTCATTTTGGGGAAAGAATAAAAATTATGATATTTTGAAACGTTTCTTTAAATCTTACCTCCATGGTTTTGTGGGTGCAAAAGAATTACGTATTCGTATGATGGAAACGAGAGAAGCAAAAGAGGCTCTCAAAATTCTTTTTGAAGAAATTTCTTTACTCAATACTTCTTTCGAGGAAGCGAAGGAAAAAATATCTTTAGAATTAGCAAATACCTTTTCTTAAAAAATAAAAAACATATGCACATAGCTATTCAGGCAGCAGATCTTGATGCGAATCGTATAGATGGAACGAGAGTATATTTATGGCAACTTTTGAAAAGGTTTGGAAAGATTCGCCCCGAAGATATGTTTTCTCTCTATCATAGAGAAATATTTAATTCGCAAATCACCCCTCCAGATTTTTCTAATTATCATGTATCTCGAATACCTCAACCAATTCTTTGGACACAGACAAGATTCGCATATTCTCTCTGGAAGGATAAGCCAGATTTTCTTTGGATGCCAGTACAATCTATTCCTTTAATCCGTCGAAAATCTCTTCGAACAACAGTAACTATTCATGATCTTGCTTTTCGGTACTTTCCTGAACATTTTCCATATAAAGATCGTTATAAATTACTATTTCTTGCTGATTTGGCGATAAAAAATGCCGATACTATTATTGCAGTTTCTCATCATACTAAAAAAGATATTTTGCATTTCTATCCAAAAATTAATCCCGAAAAAATATTTGTGGTACATCATGGTTATGACGGAAAGATGTTTGTTGGTCCATTAGATAAAAATATTTTAAAAACATTTGGCTTGGAAAACTCTCGTTATATTCTTTATGTGGGAGCTCTTCAACCAAGAAAAAATCTCGTTACCCTTATTCATGCTTTTGAAAAACTTCGAGAGAAAGAAAGTTTCCGAGATCTTAAATTAGTTCTTGCTGGTGAAAAAGCGTGGTTATGGGAAGAGATTGAACAAGCTCGAAATAAAAGTGCATTTCGAGAAGATATCCTTATTACTGGAAGGATATCTTTTGATACGGTTATAGCTCTTTATCGTAATGCCTGTGTCTTTGCATATCCTTCTCTCTATGAAGGGTTTGGTCTTCCTATATTGGAAGCATTTTCAGCACAAATTCCCGTTGTTTGTTCTCGTGGTTCAAGTTTAGATGAAGTTGGTGGTGATGCTGTTATTTCTTTTGATCCTTATTCTGTAGATGATATGAGCACTCGATTGGAGGAAGCTTTAACCAATGAGTTTTTGCGAAAAATGAATATTCAAAAAGGGAGAGAACGTTTAGCTCTTTTTTCTTGGGATATATGCGCTCAGAAAACATTGGATATTATTTGTGGCCAAGCAAAAAATACTGAATATGTTTGACGAAAGAATGATGTTCCTGTATTAAAAAGAAGTCTTTAGGATGTTTTTGGAGTGATGAGAAAATGAAAAGTCGTCCACCGATTTGTGTCTCTAGCCTACAGATAAAAGAAGAAGAACTAGAACAAGAATTGAGAAAATCAAGGACAACACTTCTTTCTTTGCAAGATGTCTTCGGTGTTTTTCGAAAAATGGGCATACCTGAGAATTATTTTTATTTTCTTGTTCAAAAACTTTTAGAGAGAAATATTCTTTCCAAAATGGAGGGATTTATTCTTGAAAAGAAAGAATAAGACTGGTTCTTTTGAATAAAAAAGCAACAAAAATTGTTGCTTTTCTTTTTGACAAGTCTTTTAGCTAAAATTTTTTAAAATTTCTTTCATAGTTTAAATTTTAAGATATATTTTTGAGTCTTTTCTTTTTTTTTGCTATACTTTCAATCAGTATAAAAGTTCTCCTAAAAATAAATAGTGTATAAAATATATGAAACAAAAAAAGATACTTCTCGGATTCATTCTTATAGGCATTTTCGTTTTTTCTTTGGCGTATATTTGGATGAGTCTTTCTAATAAAAAAGAAGAGAGTGTTTTAAAAAAAGAAGAAGCTTTTTCTTTACGAATAGAACCAAAAGATCTTATTATAAAAAATGGAAAATCTGATAATATAAAAGCTTTTCTTGGAGAGAAAGAGGTTACAGAAGAAGTATTTTGGTCTTCTAGTGATGATAAAATTATCTTCGCATCGGATACTGCAGGAATTCGGGGTCAGTTAGATGCACGATCCGTCGGAGAAGCAAAGATTTCTGGAGCTCTTTATAAAGATGAGAGTATAAAAACAAGTGTTTCAGTTTTTGTAGAGCCAATTCCTTTGGAAATATCTTGTGAACCAATACCTTCCGCTGTAAAGATAGGTGAAAGGGTTCGGTGGATTCTCTATTACAAAAAAACGGGAGTTGCTAAATATGAATATTCGTGGACTGGAGATGACGGCTTATCCGGAAAAGATGGGGAAGTAGAAAAAGTATATGAAACTCCAGGAACGAAAAAAGCCAAAGTATGGACAAAAGATTCTGTTGGGGCAGAGGCTAGCGCAGAATGTAATCCTGTAATAGTAGAATAATTAAAAAATATGATGAATGATACTGCTAAGAATATGAATACTCTCAAAAAATATTTTTCAAAAAAAAGATTCTTTCTTCTTGCTTTTTCTTTTCTTTTCTTTTTACCTCTTTTTCTCCCAAATACGAGTTATGCTGATATAGGGTGCTCCTATGGAGGTAGCTGTGTAAGTTGGAAGAATAGTGGTTTTACTGGGACTATTCCCTCTATTACTCATGACCGAACATTTAAGGCAGGTGATACTATACGGATACAAGGATCGTACGTAATAGATTGGTCTGAGCGATTTGGAGATACTGAATGGTGTGTTGAGACGCATTGGGTTCTCAAAGGTAGACCGATAAGTTGTCCATCAGTTCCACCAACAAGCTTTTTTAGAAATACGCCTTCGAGATACTACGTTAAATATAATGTTTATAGTGATTTGGGCTATTTAGATAAATGTTATGCTTGTTTCCCACAAACTTCAACGGCGATGAAGAATCTTTTTGATCATTGTGAATTTTCCTTTTCTATAGATGATTCTTCAGGAGGAAGAGTTCAATTACTCGGTAATGCGAGTAATTCTTCGAATACAACCGTGGGGAATATAACAACTTGTAATTTTGATCAGTCCTATACTTTTCCAAATCTTGGATCTTCCGCGGGGAGTTACAGAGCGGATGTATATCCTCAGACATACGGGTATGAAATTTTTCCTAATGAGTCCTGTGGTATAAACAATACTTATTATCCAGGACCCTGTGAAAGTAATGTGGGAACATTTTATGAACACATACAATACACAGTTCCTTACACATGCACAGGGACACTTCCTGCAAACACAACTGTTCACAGTGGCGATACTACAGGACTTAATGCGAATATTTCCTATGTATATAGTGAAGAAAATACCGTACCTAAGTGTCAATATTATTGTAATACTGGCTATACTTGGAATGGATCTTCTTGCGTGGTTATTCCCAAACCTGTAGTTGATCTCAAGATTAATGGTTCGGAAACAAATATTTCTGTAATAGCAGGAACTAATCTCACTCTTTCATGGAGCGCAATCAATGCTACGAGCTGTACTGCAATAGCAGGTGATAAATGGCTTTCTCCTTTTCCAAAAAGTACAACAGGAACCGATAGTATCTATGACGCTCAAAATACTTCTACCTATACCATTGAGTGCACCGGACCAGGAGGAAGTGGAAGCGATTCTGTTACGGTAACTGTTATTCCCAAACCTGTAGTTGATCTCAAGATTAATGGTTCGGAAACAAATATTTCTGTAATAGCAGGAACTAATCTCACTCTTTCATGGAGCGCAATCAATGCTACGAGCTGTACTGCAATAGCAGGTGATAAATGGCTTTCTCCTTTTCCAAAAAGTACAACAGGAACCGATAGTATCTATGACGCTCAAAATACTTCTACCTATACCATTGAGTGCACCGGACCAGGAGGAAGTGGAACTGATTCTGTTCCGGTAACTGTTACGAAACAATACACACTTAACGTTTCGAAGGAGGGTCCTGGGTCAGTAGAAGTGAATGCTTCTCCCTGCTCTCCTCTTTGTTCAACAAAAGTTAATGAGGGAACTCCCATCGATCCTATTAAAGCTAGTCCAATTAATGGTAATGCCCAATTTATGGGATGGGATAGAGGTTATCCTTTTCCTGATAATACAACTTGCAAAAACGACACTTCTCCTTGTTTTGTAGTTATGGATAAAGATGGGAATCTTAATGCAAATTTTGAATGTCGTATTGGTTATACAGGTTCTGATTGCCATGGTGTCGAGGGACAATGTAATACTTCCTATACAAATTCTTGTTATGAAGGAGATCTTTCTTCAAAGACCGCTAGTGATCTTTGTATTAATTCAAATTTTGGCACTGGGGGTAATCCAAAATACGTTTCTGGAAAATGGACGTGGACGTGTAAAGGAGGTGCCGGTAGTGTTTCTTGCACTACAAATCAATGTGCAAGATACAAAGAACTAAATCCTTAAAGAGTACAAAAACGTAAGAAACTAACAAGGTAAAAAAGTAAAGTACAAAAATACAAAAACTTAGAACAGAAGATTCTTCCTGAGGGAAGAGTCTTTTTTGAAGAAAGGAGTGTGTTTTGGGGAGGCTTGTCATTACCTGCGTAATACTACACACAAGATCTTTTGTGCTATACTAGAAAATATAATGTTTTAGAAAAGAGAATTGTATGGATAATGTAACAAAAAAGAAAGATATCTCAATTGTTCTGGGTGGTAGTGCAGGTCAAGGACTTCAAACGGTTGAAAAGATAATCGCTATGTTTTTTCAACAAGAGGGAATTCACGTTTTCTCGACAAGTGAATATATGTCAAGAGTTCGTGGAGGAAGTAATTCTGTAGAAATGAGAATTGGTGAAATTCCAAGAAAAGCATTTGTAAAAAAAATTGATATCGCCTTTCTTTTGGACGAAGCCTCTTTTGAACGATTGGCGTATCGTTTTGATGAAGAAACAATTATTATAGTGGATCCTCTATTTGTTAAGGAAAAAATAAAAGCTGAAAAAAATATTTTTTTTATTCCTTTGGAAGAAACTGCTGATTTAGTGGGAGGCAAAGTCTTTATGAACACTATTGTAGCGGGGATGATTCTTGCTATTTTTAATATTGATAATAAAAAATTTCTTTCTTATTTAAAAAATATTTTTGCTAAGAAAGGAGAGGATATTGTAGAAAAAAATATCTTAGCAGCTACAAAAGGAAGAATTCTCGGTGAAAAAGTCCGAAGTGAATTAGAGGAAACAACTTTTTCTTTTGAAAAAAAGAATGAAAAAAAGAATACTATGTTTTTAAATGGATCTGAAGGTATAGCATTAGGATCTTTGGCTGGAGGTTGTAATTTTATTTCATCCTATCCCATGTCTCCTGCAACAGCAGTTCTTACGCTTATGGCAGAATATTCTCAAAAAATACCTTTGGCGGTAGAACAAGTCGAAGATGAAATCACGGCCATAAATATGGCCCTAGGGGCATGGTTTGGAGGTGCTCGAGCATTAGTAACAACATCCGGTGGTGGCTTCGCTCTTATGGCTGAAAGTATGTCTCTTTCGGGTATGACCGAAAGTCCTGTAGTTATTCATTTAGCCCAAAGACCAGGGCCGGCAACAGGACTCCCAACGAGGACAGAACAAGGAGATCTTGATTTCGCCCTACATACAGGCCATGGAACGTTTCCGCGCGCAATATTAACTCCTGGAACACCGGAAGAATGTTTTGTTTGCGGAAAAAAAGCTTTTGATTTAGCTGACAAATATCAGATTCCTGTAATAGTTATGACCGATACTTTCCTTTTGGATTCTCGATATGAGTCTAATGCGGAAATTTTTTCATTTGAACAAAAGCCTCAAAAATATTTTATAGAAACAGAAAGTTCTTATAAGCGATATGCATTTACTTCTGACGGACTTTCCCCTCGAGGTATTCCTGGTTTTGGCGATGGCTTTGTTCATGTTGATAGTGATGAACATGATGAGGACGGACGTATTATTGAAGATGAGGAAATGAGAAATCGCATGATGGAGAAAAGAATGTATCGCTTGGAGCTTTTAAAAAAAGATGTTCTCGATCCTGTATATAAAGGATCTAATCATGACGCTTTTCTTGTTATAGGATGGGGCTCAACATATGGGGTTATCTCAGAAGCATTAGAATCTTTACAGAATAATCATATTGGGTATCTTCATGTAAACCAAGTTTATCCTCTCGGAGAAGAAATACAGAGAAGAATACTTTCTGCTGAAAAAATTATCATTATAGAAAATAATATGACGGGACAATTCGCTGATATTCTTTTTAAGGAAGTGGAAAGAAAGCCTGATCATCTCATAGTAAAATATGATGGTAGTCCTTATTCAGTGGAAGAATTAAGGCGTTATTTAGAAGATATTGTGAATTAATATTTTGAGAGTTTGACACTATGGAGTGCCTTTTTATACAATAGCATTGTATGAGTCTCGAGAGTGTGGGGGTCGAACCGCCTCCGAAGCAAAAAGAGAAAGATAATAATCTAACAATTACAGCCATGACTGAAGAAAAATATACGGATAAAGAGTTCGTGGAATTCATTTCCAAATTACTTGTGGATCACCCAGACGATGTTAAAGTGGAGAGAAGAATAGATGAAATGGGAGTACTCATAACCCTTGATGTAAATGCTCAAGATATGGGTATGATTATTGGGAGAGATGGCGCTACTGCAAAAGCACTTCGAACCTTGCTTCGAGTTATTGGAGCTAGACACAATGCTCGTGTTAATCTCAAAATAAATGAACCAGAAGGATCAACTCGAGAGAAACGAGAAGACAAACGGGAAGATAGAAGAGATGACAAACGAGAAGATAAACGGGAAGAGCGACGTCGTGAATTTCCAAAAGAAGAAGAAAAACGTAGTCTTGATGATGTTGTTAATGACATTCAGATATAGAGTCTTCTTTATAAACAAAAAATCTTGACTTTTGTTGAACATTTTTAAAAAACGGACATAGGTTATGTCCGTTTTTTTTGCTATCCAACTATTCAATATGACCGAAGAAAATGAAAATAAAGTAGATTCTTAACAAAGAGAAATTTTTCTTTATAGGAGTATGTTATTTTATAAATTTGGATAAGTTGACATTTCGTGTTATGAAGAAAACATCATCTTCAATGAAGGGTGATAGGTTTGTTCATACAAAGTAGGGGAGTATTGATCATGATTTATATAGAAATTCGAGGAGAGAATAATGATTTTCGAACCGTTTTTCATGAAGAGAAAAAAAGGTCGAGCATTGCTCTTAATTCAGATTTTTTTCAATCAGTTGGGTTTCCAAAGAATTTTATGGAATATATTTTTCCTAATAATTCAAATTTGGAAATTCGATTTGAAAACAATACTATAGTTTTTTCTTCTCGAGCATCTCATGGAATTCTCAAAAATCATTCGATGCTTGCAGGGAGATCAATTTCTTTTCTTTCTCGAGGAGGAATGATACGCGGTCTTAAATTGGGCGATTCCATAAAAATAACCTTTGAATATCTCAAGTGAAGATTCATCTGAGATATTCTCTTTCATAAGCACTCTGCGTTAAAAACAAAGAGTGCTTTTCTTTACTCTCAGTTTTATTTTCTGTACAATTAAAAAAGAAATTAAAAAATCCGCTTTTCTTTGTTTTTATTATGCGTAGTATTTTTCTTTTTTTGAGAAATGTTTTTTTTATTCTTTATTCTTTTTTCCTTTCTAGTTTTTCATGGTTATGGCTTCTATCTTCTTTACAACATCGAGATATATTTTTGAATTATACTTCTTATTTTCAGAATACTAGTTTTCTTTTAAAAATAGCTTTCTTATTTTTTTTATTCTTGTTTATTATTGATCTTTTAAGAAGAGTAGACACTCTTTTTAAAATAAAAGCTAAAAAAAAGAAGGTATACCTTTCTTCTTTTTTGAGTTTTTTTCTTCTTTATACGCTCCCATTTTTTCTTTTTTGGAAAATTATACAGTCTTTATTTTCGCGAAGAAAAACTCGTTCTTTTCAACTAAAGCGTTTTCAATCTCATCCATTTCTTTTTTATACTTTTCTTCTTGGATATGTTTTTTTCTGTTTATTTCCTATTTGGCTTGCAGGTTATGTGCAAGCAACTTTCTGGATTCAAGATACCTTAGATATAACAAAAGATGAGCAATCTATAGCAGGAACAGGTTCAATGTTTCCTACCTTTCCTAAGGGTCAGGGGACAGATCCAATCTTACTTTCTCAACAAACGGTCGCTGTTGTTCCTATGCTAAGATATCCTTCCGGTTTTGAATTTAAGGGAAATGATTTCTTTTTTCGCCCTATAGAGAGGGGTGATATCGTAACATTTTCAAATGAAAAAACAAAAGAAATCTCTCAGAAAAATTATACATCTTTAGACGGAGGATTTGTTAAACGTGTTGTAGCATTGGAAGGGGATAGAATAGAGATTCGTGATGGAATCTTTTTTAGAAATGGGGAGGCTCAGAAAGAGCCTTATGTAGCGAAAGCTCGATCAACATTCGGAGGGCCGTTTCTTCAGGAATGTCAGGAGATAGTTA
Source organism: Candidatus Moraniibacteriota bacterium (assembly GCA_016699795.1). Taxonomy (NCBI): domain Bacteria; phylum Candidatus Moraniibacteriota; species Candidatus Moraniibacteriota bacterium. Next base: position 1,066,723 of record CP065011.1, on the reverse strand, counting down.
TTCCAAAGAATAAACTTTTTGTTATGGGTGATAATCGAAAGGGAAGTAATGATTCTCGTTTTAATTTGGGTTTTATTGATCTTTCGGATATAGATCATGTTTTACCTTATAATAAACAAAAAGGAGTGTATGATACGTTTTGGCATGATCCCTCTTATGATTTGGAAGAGACGGCAAAAATATTTTTTGATATTGAAAAATATGTTCAGGAAATTAATGTACGAAGAATTTCCCGAGGAGCAAAACCTCTTCAATATCAGCCACTTCTTGCTAAATCAGCTTCTTTACGAGGAAAAGCTATTCTTGAAAGTGGAGATTTTTCATTTGAAGAAAAAGAAAATAACTATACTATGAAACAAGCAATGTCTGATGTTGGTTATTCTAATATTATTTGGGGAGAATCTTTTACTTTGGGATATTATGAATCTACGGAATTAATTGAGCATATTTTTTCCTTTTCTGATAATGAGGAATTTTTTTTCGATGATCGAAAAGAGGAGATTGGTATCGCTGTTATTCAAGGAAGTCTTAATGGTTGTCCAACCCAAATTATCATACAACACGTTGCGGGATATATACCGCCTCATTATACTTTAGAAATTATTGAAGGTTGGGAGAAATCTTTAAAAGGTATTAAGGAAATTCAGCCTGGTTGGAAAAATATAGATAAAAATTCTTCAATATATAAGGAAAATAAAAAAGATATACAAAGAATAAATGAAATTATGAATACCAGAATTATTCATATTCAGCGCATACTGGATCGTATGAAAAAGAATGAATGGTTAACGGAGGAAGAAACTAAATTCATAGAAACTCAAGAAACTTTAGATAAAGAACAAAAAAATTTAGCAGAAAAAATAAATAAAGCGGTGGAAAAATATAATAAGGAGCTCAAGGAGGAAATAGAAAAACAAAGAAGGGAGTGGGAAGAATCTTCTCGTTAATAAAGGCTTTTAAAATCCAAAAAAGGTGATTTCTTCAGGAAAGAGAAAAGAAGAAAGGATATTTCCATTAGTTTCATTTGGTTTTGAAAAGAATACCATATCCTTATTAAATATTTGAAGTATGATGGGTTTTTCAGAAAGACTTGGAGAAAGTTTTGAGGTGATCCTTCGATCACGTTGATCAAGTTCTACTACATATAAACTTCCTTGGAATGTGTATAATATATGTTCATATTGTTTCATCCAAGAAATATTTGAGATGGGAGAGAGAAAATTTGCAATCTTAATAAATGTGTTTTCTTCTCTATTTGGTTGAGATTCCCAATCTCTTGTGAAGTAAACCCAGATAGCAGTATCACTCCAAAAAAGAATCTTCTTTCCATCATTAGAAAATTGAGTTCCTTGTATGTTTTCTTTTTGAAGATGAAAATAATTACCTTTTTTTCCTTTATTCCATATCCAAAGTTTTCCTTCCTGAGAATGTATAGCTCCTCTATGCTCATCATACATCACAAGAGAAATTCTTGATTTCGAATCGAATTCTTGTGGTTGGGATGTTGTTACTTGGCGCTCATCTTCAAAGTCTTTATTTACCTCATAAATCATGCCATTCTCTTTGAGGAGATAAATATGAGAAGCGGTAAAATTAAAAGAGAGAACATTTTCAAAAATAACCCTTCTTTCCCATTCTCGAGAACCTTTCTCTTCGAGAACAATGAGAGATGTTCCTGATATGCTGTAGATGTCATTATTTCCTGATCCCCAACGAATATCATAAAATGATCTTTTCATAGATGAGTCGGGAAGGAAAAGACTTGAAAGTTGTTGAGATTGATTTGTTTCTCGATCTAATAAGAGTATTTCACTAGGAAGTTGTTCTTCGGTAGTAAAGTGCACATCTTGATTGTTTTTTTCAGGAATAGGAACGACTGGAATTAAAAGCATTTCGTTATCAGGGGACCATTCTATATTATGTTTCCATTCCTCGGGACGTGTGTAGGTGGTGGAAGAGAATATTTTTTCTGCCAAAAGTGTATCGGTATCTAAAATGTCAATAGAAAATTCTTCTCCATTAAATCGTGCTACAGCAACTTCATCTGAATTTGGAGATGGATACATCCCGATAATATTTTGAAGATCAATATCTTGTGTTTCATACGTTTCTCGAGGAAGAAGAACGTTCCAAAATTCTGTAGATTTCCCACTCTCTACAATTATATTTTTGGACCATGTTTGAAATCCGGGCGACTTAATATCAAGATGATATTTTCCTGGTCGCAGTGAATTGATTTGTTGTGATGAATTTATATAATTTAATTTTTTACTTTTTTCTAAACCTTCTCCGTTTATATCTATGGTTACTTGTTGGGGATTTGTTTTGAGTGTGATAGATCCTGTGTAGATAAATATACCTTTTTCAAAGCTATATCTATAACCAAAACTGTGAATAATAAGAACGGTACTGCTAAGAAAAAATATGGTTATAACGGAAAAAAAAAGAATTCGTCGAACGATAGGAGAATAGGTGAGTGTCATAAAAAAAGAAAAAAAGATAAATCAAAATTTCTTTTTAATACGAAAAGTATTTGATATTTTGATATAGAGTAGCATACTCTTTTTTCTCTAGAGTTTCAAGGGAGTCTTTTGAAAAAAAATCATTTTTTTTCTAGAATTTGATTCATTTTTTCTTGGAGAGCATTGAGAAATCCTTTTGAAAGAAGTTTCTTTGCTTTTTCATACGATAAGCCTCGTGTATTAAGAAAGAAAAGAGAATCAGGATGTATCGGTGATGTGGTTACAGCATGAGAACAACAAACATCATCAGCTAATATTTCTAAATTTGGTTGAGCCTCTGCGTGAGCGCCTTTTCCAAGGAGAAGGTGTTTACTTTCTAGGGATGCATTTGTTTTTAGTGCATTTTTTTCGATACGAATAATCGCATTATGAATAAGTTTCGAATTATCTTCCAAGGCACTTTTAAGTATGAGATGAGAAGAGGAATTTGAAGCTTTGTGGAGTTGCTTGGTTGAAAGTGAATAATGATCATTTTCTTTTCCTTTATACATACCAAATATCCATACAGAGGCATGGGAAGTTTCAATGGAAAATGTTATATCAGCTGTTTTATTTTCAAAAAAATAAACATAAATACCAGGATCAACAATTTGATAATAACATTTATCTTCTTGAGAGATATCTTGAAAATGAATCATATGGGATACGTAAGTAAAAGAATGAAAGATGCTTAAAAAAATTAGCCAATACTTCCTTCCATTTCCATAGTTATAAGACGATTAAGTTCAATGCTGTATTCTAAAGGAATTTCCTTTGTGATAGGCTCCAGGAATCCATTTACAATAAGACCTTTCGCCTCATATTCATTCAGTCCACGAGAAGAAAGATAGGAAAGCATTTCCTCACCTATTTTCTCAACCGTAGCTTCATGTTCGGTTAGTGCTGATGAACTATTATTCATAATTTTTGGATAGGTGTCAGATCGAGAAAGAGCATCAAGAATAAGAGCATCGCACGATGTATAAGAAGATGCATTTTCAGCATTTGGAGAGATTGAAATTAAGCCTCGATACGAACCTCTACCCCCATCTTTGGAAATTGATTTGGCAATAATTCTTGAAGATGTTTCAGGCGCAAGGTGTACCATTTTTGCCCCAGTGTCTTGGTGTTGATCTTTTGTTGAAAGTGAAATAGAAAGAACCTCTCCCCGAGCTTTTCTCCCAGCGAGAATAATGGAGGGGTATTTCATAGTTACTTTGGATCCAATATTACAATCAACCCATTCCATAAGAGCCTCTTCTTCGGCTTTAGCTCTTTTTGTTACTAAATTATAAATATTTCGACTCCAGTTTTGAACAGTGGTATAGCGAACATGAGAACCTTTTTTTGCAAATATTTCAACAACTGCACTATGAAGAGATTGCGTTCTATAAATGGGAGCAGTACAGCCTTCCATATAATGAACTTTTGAATTTTCATCTGCTATGATAAGCGTTCTTTCAAATTGACCAAAGCTTTCCGCATTAATTCGAAAATATGCTTGAAGAGGAAGATTTACTTGAACTCCTGGTGGCACATAAACAAAAGATCCTCCAGACCATACAGCAGTATTGAGTGCTGAAAATTTATTATCACCAGAAGGAATGAGTGAACCAAAATATTCTTTTACGATATCGGGATATTTTTTGAGAGCAGTGTCCATATCACAAAAGAGCACTCCTTGTTTTTGAAGTTCTTTTTGAACACTCTCATAGACAACTTCGGATTCATATTGCGCACTCACCCCAGCAAGAAAATCTTTTTCCGCTTCGGGGACGCCAATACGATCATATGTTTCTTTGATTTCTTGAGGAAGATCTTTCCATGATTTCGCATGTCCCTCGGTAGCTCTCAAGAAATAAGTAAGAGAAGAAAAATCAATAGGAGAAAGATCCGCTCCCCAAGATGGGAGTGGTTTATTTTCAAATTGCTCAAATGCCTTAAGTCGAATATTGAGCATCCATTCAGGTTCTTGTTTCAATGCTGAAATTTCCTTTACAATAGTACTATTAAGACCTTTTTGTATTTTTTTTACAGAAGTTTCCGGCATGGAAAAGCCGAATTTGTAGTCAAAATTAGTTTCTTGAGATTGCTTTTTTTTGAGAGAATTATTACTCATAAAGATAAAGAAAAATCTGCATCATAACCTTTCTCTTTAATAATCTGTATAAGACTAGCATTTCCTGAAGCAACTATTTCACCATTCTTGAGTATAGTTACGGAATCAGGAGAAAGGGCTTCTGCAAAAGAAGGATGATGCGTTATTATAAGAAGTGTTTTTTCTGGAGAAAGCCAATTTTTAAGAAAAGAAATAATCGTTTTTTGTGCATCAATATCAACACCTGTATCAATTTCATCTAAGAGAGCACATTGAGGATTAAGGATGGCCATTTGAAGAAGCTCCATTTTTTTCCTTTCTCCACCAGAAAAGCCTTCATTGAGCGATCGCGAAAGAAGCGTTTTAGGAATAGAAAGTTCTTTGGAGAATTTTTCTATAGTTTCTTTTAATGCCAGAGCTTCCATTTTTCCATGAAGAGCAATGCGAAGCATCTGAAATACAGAAACTCCAGAAAGAGAGGGTGGCGACTGAAATGAAACAAAGAGACCTTTTTGAACTCGTTTGTAAGATTCAAATTCAAGAAGATTCGTCGTTTCTAAAAAAGCTTTTGATTCTGGTGAGAGGGTAAATTTTTTCATTCCCAGAAGAGACATAGCTAGGGTAGATTTTCCTGATCCATTCGGACCCATAAGAATATGAACTTTACCTTTCTTAAAAGTATGAGAAAGAGAAAAGAGTAATTGCTTTTGTTCAATGAATGCTGAATAGGAACTAATTTTGAGCATAAAGATAATGAATTAAATAATATCGTTAAGAGAGATCTTTTCTAAAGAGTTATGTATAGTCGTATTAATTTTTTTCCAAAGATTTTTTGTCTGACAAGAATTTTCCTTTTTACACCCAGACTCTTCAAAACAAGGAATTTCGAAGAAAGAACCTTCTAATTCTAAAAAAATATCAAGAAGAGATATTTCAGTAGGAAGATAAGAAAGAAGGTAGCCTCCTCCAGAGCCTCTTTTGGATGAAATAAAACCAGCCTGACGAAGTTGTTGAAATATCTTACCAAGATATTCTTCTGGAATCTCTTCTTTTTCAGAAATTTCTTTGATACTCATGGAATTTTTTGAATGGGCTAAGCAGGAAAGTGCTTTAACTCCATAGTATGTTTTTGCTGATATATGCATGAGAATATATTCTAAATAAGACTAAACAAGTCGTATTTTAAAATACTTTTTCAACAACGTCAAGGAATTTGAAGAAAAATAAAAAAGATTATATGAAATAAATATCGCCTTATCTAAAATAAAAAACTTCCCAGGGTGCTAAAAATTTGTTTTTATAATATGAAAATTTTATAATTTTTAGTGAAAATATAAATAGACTCTAAATTCAGAATGCTATTTATGGAGCTTATTGAAACTTTTTGTAGTACAGAAAGGTTTAATTAGGGTGTAGTACATTCAAAATGGAAGATGAATAGGGGATTAAAGGGGAAAATAGTTTTTAAATTCATTTAGCACTCTTGACTTGAGATTGCTAAGTTTCGTATACTGTAGTTGTCGTTAATCTGTAAGAAATAATAATATGAAAAAAGTCACTGTACGACCCTTGGGAGAAAATGTTCTTATTCTTCCTGAAGAACAGGAGAAAAAAACTGGTTCTGGTATCTATCTTCCTGAATCAGCTTCAAAGGAAAAACCTCAACAAGGAAAAGTTATTGAAATTGGTGAAAGTAAAAAGATAGCAGTAAAGAAGAATCAAAAAGTTATCTATAATCGTTATAGCGGAACAGAGGTTGAATTTGAAGGAAAAGAATATCTTATTGTGAAAACTGAAGATATCGTAGCTGTTATAGAATAATCACTTTCTTGTTTTAGTAGAGTAAGAAAGTATTTTAAAAACCGTCAGAAATTATTTCTGACGGTTTTTTTAGTGTTCGAAAATAAGAATTTTTTTATTCAATAGGGGAGAGCTGAGAAGAACTTTCGGGAAGAAATATTCCGATTTTTAATTTTTTCAATTGTTCATAACCTTCTGGGGTGTGTTTTTTAATTTGAGCAAACATTTCACTCGCATCTTTCCCACAACCTTTCAAAAGTTTGTCGTCACCACCTGGATGTTTTCCAAAAAAAGAAGTTGCATCAACAACAGTGTCGTCAACAATTATCCAACAATTTTCTTGAGTCGCATGCTCAGCTACTTGTTCGAGAGTGTATACTTGCGGAGTAGGTTCAAGAGAAGAGGGCTCTTGATTTGAAATTATCACTTCTTCTTGATTTATTTTTGTTTCCATTTGAGTTATTTCTTCTTTATTTTTTTCTGCAGTACAGCCAGAAAGAATAAAAACTGAAAAAGTAACAAGAACTGAAAACAATATTGATTTTTTCATAAATTATTGTATTTTATGTAAAGTATTACGTTCCATAGTATAGAGGATATTGAAAAATGGTGCAATGATTTGAAAAAAAATAAGAAATAGCTTATTCTAATAAAGTTATAAAAAGATAATTTCTATTCGCTTTGATTGATATTTATGAGATACGGAAGAAAAATAAGATTTCAGGTTGCGGGAATTGTTCTTTTAGCTCTTATTTCTGGAGTTATTTCTTATCCAAAAATAGTAGTATTTATTGATCCTGTATATCAGAAAGTAAATCAACTTAAGGTCTCTTTGGGTCTTGATCTTCAAGGAGGTGTTCATTTGGAATATGTCGCTGATGTGAATTCCGTTCCTGAAGATCAAAGAGAAGATGCTATAAATTCTGCTCAAGCGGTTATCGAGCGAAGAGTTAATGCTTTTGGTGTTGGTGAGCCATTGATCCAAACGTCTCGATCCGGAGAAGAGCGTCGTATTATCGTAGAACTTCCCGGAGTAAAAGATATTGAAGATGCTAAAAAACTTATTAAAGAAACTCCCACATTAGAGTTTCGAGAGGAAAGAGCTGACGATGATCCTGATTTGGTACAAACATTGACTATGGTGAATGGAATGTCTTTAGAAAATGCCAAAAAAGGTCTTGAAAGGGCTCTTGCTGGAGAAGACTTTGCACAGCTCGCAAGTGAGTTAAGTCAGGATCCAGGATCGAAAGAAGACGGAGGAAATTTAGATTTTCAAAAAAAAGGAGCTTTTGTTCCTGAATTTGACATCATTCTTTTTGATGAAAATAATCCTGTTGGAATTGTTCATCCAAATATTGTAGAATCTAGCTTCGGATACCATATTATAAAAATAGAGGAACGTAGAGGTGAAGGAGAAGAAAGGGAAGTTCGTTCTCGTCATATTCTCTTTGCTAAAATGCAAAAAAATATGGTTCCGGAATTGCAATATAAAGAAACGGGTCTTACAGGAAGATATTTAGAAAGTGCCTCTATTGATTTCGGAAATCAGTATGCGATGGGAGATCCTCGAATTGTACTTCATTTTGACGAAGAAGGATCTAAACTTTTTAAAGAAATTACCGAACGAAACTTAGGTAAAACATTAGCTATTTTTATCGATAAGGAAAAAGTAACAGCACCTACTGTGCAAAGCATAATTCCTGATGGTGTCGCTGAAATAACAGGTCAATATACATTAGAAGAAGCTCAGAGTTTAAAATCACGCCTTAATGAAGGTGCCTTGCCCGTTCCTTTGCAATTAGTAGGTCAACAAAGTATCGAGGCCTCTCTTGGTCAGGAAGATCTTAATAAAAGCTTAAAAGCAGGATTTTTTGGTGTTCTTGCTGTTATTATTTATATGGTTGTTTATTATAGATTTTTCGGTGTAATTGCAGGCGTTGCTTTAATAATGTACACAACAATGCTTATTGCTATTTTCAAACTTTCTTCTTTTCCTGGATGGGATTGGCCTATTACATTGACTCTTTCTGGTATTGCTGGATTTATTCTTTCTATTGGTATGGCTGTCGATGCGAATGTTCTTATTTTCGAACGTATAAAAGAAGAGCTACGAAATGGTAAATATATAGAAAGTGCTATTCGTGAAGGTTTTCGAAGAGCTTGGCCAAGTATTCGCGACGGTAATCTTTCAACACTACTCACGTGTGTTATTCTTATTTGGATGGGAACGGGTTTTGTTCAGGGATTTGCTCTTATCTTGTTTTTAGGAGTTTCATTTTCTATGTTTACTGCGATAGGTATTGTGCAGACTATGGTCAAAGCACTTCCTATGCAATTTTTAGATCGACATCTCTGGTTGATTGCAAGAATTAAACGATCCAAAAACAAGAAATAATAATAACGTATATGACTCTCAATAGTATTCGGTATCGAAAAATATTTTACGCCATCTCCCTTCTCGGTGTTATTCTTAGTGTGTCTGCTATTTCTTTCTGGGGACTACGTCTTGGTATTGATTTCCAAGGGGGAACTCTTATGGAAATTCATTTTTCAAAAGAAATTTCCAAGGAGGATATTTACAACAATGTTTCCTCTGTAGCTGAGAGTGTTTTGGTTCAGCCGGGAAATGATAATGTTTTTATAGTAAGATATTTAGCTGGTGATGAAACCATAAATGAGAAAGTTCGGGAAAAACTTACTGAGATGGATGCAGAGAATAAAATAATCCGAACTGATTTTTTTGGTTCCTCAGTGTCCAAGGAATTAACAAGAAAGGCCATTGAAGCAACGATCGTAGCTATTTTCCTTGTTGCTATCTTTATTGCTATCGCATTTCGAAAAGTTTCTCGACCTCTTTCATCGTGGCAATACGGAGTAGGTGCTATGATTGCTCTGATGCACGATATTATCATTACTATAGGAGTTTTCGCTATTTTGGGAGAGTTTTATGCTATTGAAGTAGGAATTCCTTTTATAGCAGCTATCCTTACTATACTTGGATATAGTGTCAACGATACTATAGTCGTTTATGATAGGATTCGAGAAAATCTTCTCCGACATGGTATGAAAGAAAGTTTCGAAAATATTATAAATCGATCTATAAATGAAACGGTTGCTCGATCGATAAATACTTCAATGACTGTTTTGGTTGTTCTCTTTGCTATTATTCTTCTAGGAGGAACGTCGATACAATCATTTGCTCTTGCTCTTTTTATAGGTGTTTTTGCAGGAACGTATTCCTCAATTTTTGTTGCTTCGGCTCTTTTGGTGACAAGTTATCATTTTCAGAAGAAATATACAAAATAATTAAATAATATAAATTTATAAAGATATATGTGGAACCCTTTAAAAAAGAAGGATAAAAAAGAAGAAGTAAAAGATCCAACAAAGCCAGAAAATATGGGATTTTTTGCAAAAATGGCGATGAAGCAATTCGAAAAAATGTCTCCAGAACAACAAGGAGAAGTAATGCGAAAAGCACTTGATCCCAAAAATATTGCAAAGAATAAAGATAAAATCTTGGAGATGCTCGACGCTATGGAAAAGTCTGGTCAAATGAATAAGCATCAAGTTTTCCAAATGAAAAAGCAATTAGGGCTTTTATAAGAAAGTGTGCGAAGAAAATTTTTAGAAAAATAAAACAGGCTTTTGGCTAAATTTCTTTACTTTTTTTAAAAAAGAAAATTTTTGATAATGATTTTCGTTTTAATTAACGAATTCTTTTTAAATCTGATTAAAATGTTTTCTGTTTCGAAATAAAGACGTACTTTTATTATGTATGAATAAGTAAAAAAGGGGGGGCTTTAAGCATAGAGTAACTCCATAAAAAATAAATATTTTATTTGAAATAAATTAGTTTAAAATAACCATAGGAAAGAAAAAATTATTCATTGGGAGTGAAGTTTTTCGCTTTATAGATTTCAATAAAATTTCCTGGCCTGTCACCGATATAAAGCGACCAAATTGGCGTAGATTCAACAATATTTTGCTCTTGTATTTTATTCCAAGTACTTTCGTTTTTAAGAAGACCTCTTCTTGTTACTACAAAATAATCAATACCAGCATAGGTTCCTTTTTTATGCCATTTTACTTGACTACCCTCAATGCATTCACCTTTAAAAAATGGACAAAAGCCATCATAATCAGACCAAGCGAGTACGTATTCTGGAAATAAATGGAGGTCGTTTATATACATAGCTGCTTGGTAGCCACCGTATCCCCAAGCTCCTACAACATCTTGATCTTTAGGAAGAAGATCGCTCGTGTAATTGAAATAAAAAGGGCGTATGGAAATGAGTGAATAAAATGATGTTCCTAGAGCAAGAACTACCAAAGCCATGGCTAATACATTACTTTTTTGAGAGATGATCGAAATAAGTAAGGCAAGAGATATTCCCGCGATAACTGAAATAATCGGATAGAGAAGTATGGAATAGCGAACATGGACGAGTACGGTTTGTTGTAATGCTGCATAAAAGAAGAAGATAATAAGCATTCCGAATAGAGATATTCCCAAACGGATAGCATTTTCTTGCTTCTGTGTTTTCAAAAGATTTTTACAGAAGGAAAGAGGTATAAAAAAAGAAAAAAAGAAGAGAAAAATAATAATAGGAGGAAGTGTGAAAATGAGAGGTTTTATTTGGAGAGCGAGTCTATTTCCTGTATCGGTAATTGACGTATATACAGCTTCCTTTCCGGCATCAAAGGGCGCTGTTTGAAGTTGAAAATAATTATTAAAATTCCAATTAAAAATACTAAAAGCAACCCCCAAAAGGAGAATGATTCCTATAAGAAACGAAGGGAGTCCTTTTATGTATTGAATTTTTTTGAAAAGAAAAAAGGTTATTTTTGAACGAATGACTATTGCTTCTAAGAGAAAAATTCCGTATATCCAAGCCATAAGAGTGAGAATGGATTGCATATTAGAAGCACCTTTAAAATTAAAAGTTCCTTCATAAAGGTATCTCGGTTCAATTTTTGCGGCAGGCATAAAAAGAATGAATATACCTACAGAAACTGTACAAAATAAAATAAAACCTATAAGTCGCCACAGCACAAAATTTCTGTAGGTTTTTTCTTCTTCTAAATAGGAACCTATATAGTAAAATGAAGCGAATGTCATTCCATAAAGAATGAAGAAAAGAAAAGATCCTGTATATTTAGAAAGAAGAACGAACCCAAAAAAAATACCTGCCAAAAGTAAATAATACCATTTTCCTCTTACGAGAAAGGCGAAGTACCCCGTCGCTGTTGCAATTCCAAAAGACCAAAGCATAGCATCAGGATTGACAATTTGAGAAATTCCTAAAAGTATAGGAGAAAGAAATAAAAAGATACTTGAAAAAAGTGCTACGAGAGTGCTTGCTGTAGATGCCCAAAGGAACCAAGCGACAAAAAATACAAGAATACCATTAGTAAGAAGAATTCCAAGTCGATAATAAAATACAGCATTTGCAGAATACTGAGGATCAAATTGATCAATCATATTCCCATCTTTTATTATTTTTTTTTCTGGCTCCCTATCATTACGAAGACCAAAAATACCAGAAAAAATAGCTGAAGAAACACCAGGTTTATCGTTAATTCGAGTTCTTTCCCAATCTTTAGTACGCATAGCTTCCCAATAGGTGTGAATCCTTCCTTTGACAGGATCAGCAAACCAAAGATCTTCATCGGCTGTCTGGAAATTTCCTAGAGTAGAAATTCCCAAAAAAAGATATATTCCAAAAAAGATACACAAAACGAAAGGAAGATAATATTTTTTAATAAAATTAAAGAATGCTGTCATATTATTTTTTGTTTTTTTATTCCTGATCTAGTTTAGGGGTAAAATTTTCAATATATTTTTTTAGCATGGCTTTTTCTAAAGATGCTTGATAATCATTCTTTTCTAATTTTACGAAATTTATCTTTCGATTATCAGGGTAATAGGCCCAAACTGTTTCTGACTCAGTTTCAAACTTAGCCTGCAAAGATCCCATATGAGCAAAAAATAAATAATCTATAGGATATTTTTCTATATCAAGTTTTTGTTTTCGTATGCATTTTCCTACGAAGAATTCGCAAACCCCATGAGCATTAGCCCAGAGAGTGATATTTTTTGCATCGGGAAGTTCATTGAGATACTGAGCTGCTTCATATCCTCCATAACCCCAGGGATGATTGAGAATATAACGAGTAGGAAGATAACTATTGGTATAAAGAAAAAAATGAGGGTAGGCGCTGAAAAGGGAAATACTTGCGATGATTACTATTCCAAATGCGATGACAGGAAAGGAAAAAAAGAAAAATTTGATTTTTTGAAAAAATGAGGATCGATCTATAAAACGAAAGAGAAAATAAAGAGATCCTGAAAAAAGAATAATAATAAGGGGGAAAATAATACTTCTATACATTCCAATAATATATTCAAATTGAAATTTTAAAGAAGCTTCTTGGGAACTGTGATAACCAACAAACGCATTGAGAATATAAGCTGTAAGAATAAGTGTTAATAATGCAATTAAGAAATATTTTCTTGGAATTCTTTCTTTTATTTTTAGAGAGGAAGTATTTTCGATAAGTGCCATCGAAGCCAAGATGCAAGCTAGGGGAAAAAGAATTATGTTATAACGTACGGTTACAAGAAGTCCTTGCTCGACTACAGCAATAAAGAATATAAAAAAGAAAAGAGAAAGAGAAAAGCCAAAAAATCGATACTTTACTTGTTGAAAAAATCCTTGTATCCAATAGAGCAAAAGAAGAAAAAATGTTAATGGCGTAAGTGCAAAAACGAGAGGGACAAATTCCATAACATAACGGACCCAATAGGGATTATCTGTTGTAAATGATGCTTTTGTTTTCGCATAGAATGGAATTCCAGAAAGATCAATAATACTATTTTTGGAAATCCAGTTGAAAAATACAAAAAGGGAAGAAATTATGAGAATTCCATAAATAATACGTTCAAGGAATACTGAATGTTTTGATAAAAAAGAAAAAATAGAAAAAGCTATTTTTGATTTCAAAAAATAAGCATCTAAAAGGATGATGAAACAAAAAAGAGCTATAAGAACGAAAACTGGGGGCATACCAGGAAAACCAATAGTACTTTCATAAAATATTACAGGATCTACTAAGGCAGCTGGCATCATAAGAGCAAAAAGAAAAAAACTTCCTACGATGATAGCTATAAAATTACGAATATTTTTTGTTAGGTGTTTGGAGAAATTTTTTCGCTTCGCATTATCATTGAATTCATTTTCAAAGTGAAAAATATACCAAAGTCCCATAAGTAACAAAAGAAAGGGAATAAAGATAATACTGACATATTTACTTGCAAGGGATAAACCGAAAAATAATCCTGTAAGCCAAATGTATCGTGATGAAGATTTATTTTGAAGTGTGTATATATAAGTAAGAAGTGTCGCTGTTCCAAAAATCCAAAAAAGTGAATCGGGATTTACAATGTGAGATATGCCTACAAGTACTGGGGAAGAGAGAAAAAATATAACTGAAATAGCAGCAATCTTTTTATTTTTTGTTATTTTTTTGAGTATATGAAAAATATAAAGCATGAAAAATCCGGTAAAAAGGACAAGAGGGAATCGATAAGAAAAATGCATTATTTTTGTTATTTGGGGATCGTATTGAAAAACAACGTTATCAGGATCAGAAAAACGTTGTTTATCATAAAGATGTTGCGTGAACGGTATAGCTATACCCGAGATATAAGCAAGGGTAATCCCTGGCTTATCATTAATTCGAGTTTTCTCCCAATCCCCAGAACCGATTGCTCTCCAATATTCAAGAACACGCTCCTCTCCAATATTAGGAAGCCAAAAATGTTCATCGGCTGTTGTATAATGAGTAAGATTGGGCAATGAAAAAGAGAAATACGCAATTAAAGCAATATAAACCCAAAAAAGAGGATTTTTTAATTTTTTCATTGCATTGTAGGAAAATTTTTTGTATGCTCTCATAAGAATCAAATATAAAATGAAGTTATGAAATTGACAAGAAGTGACGTTATAGTTTTGAGCATATTCTTTCTTTTTCTTTGTGGGGGGGCTTATTATCTTTATGATTATTATTCTCGATTAGGCTATGGAAGTGATGCCACAATGATGCCTTTTGATGAGAAAACTTTTTCGCGATTACAGAATATCGTTTTAAATTCTCCTGTAGAACATAATATACCAAATCGAGAATGTTATCGAATTTCACAGAATGTGAAACAAACAGACTCTCCTGAAAAAATAACAGCAAGTGTACAAAATGCAATCAATGAGTGTTCTTTGGGTGGGGGAGGAAGGATAGTAATTGATAGGGGATCTTGGATTATACAGTCACTTTTACTAAAAAATCATATAGATTTTTCTATTGAGGAGGGTTCGGAAATTCTTTTTGATGAAAATATTCTTTCTTATCCAACAAGCGTGCCCTATCGTTTTGAAGGTATAAGGACGAATATGTCTCAACCCTTATTGTATGGATTTGAATGTGAAGATGTTAAAATTTCTGGAAAGGGGAGTATCCGAGGAAATGAAAAAGCTTGGCTAAAATATGCTGAGAGTGAAAAATATTGGTTCGAATTTCTCTATCAAGAAAGTGAAGAAAGGGAAAAAGTTGAGAATCGTACACAATACAGTTTAAAAGATACGATGGCATTTAGACCTGATATGATAGGTTTTTCTTTTTGTTCGAATATAAGCGTAGAAGGTGTTACGCTTGAAAATTCACCTCGAAATTCTATCCGCGCACTTTTTAGTAACAAAATGTTATTTCAAGATCTTATTATCAAAGTAAATTCTCTTGATGGTGATGCTGTTGTCCTAGATTCTTCTTCAAATATTCTCTATTCTGGGGGGAAAATTCAATCTGAAAAAGGAGATGGTATTGTTTTCCAGTCCGGCTTAGATGCTGAAGGACGAGCTATGGATGAAAACCCATTACAAAATATTCGTATTCAAAATGTAGACATTCTACAATCAAGAAATGCAATACATATCGATAGGGCTATGTCTGGAGGAATGAATCGAATTGTTACTAAAGATATTCATATTTATGAAACAGTAAACGGCATAGCGACATCTCTTCCTTCCGGCATAGGGGGCTCTCTTAGACATTTTCTTTTTCAAAACATAAAAATGGATACTGTCTTTGAAAATGCAATTTTTATGGACCTTTCTTCTTCTGAAGATGATATGCGACTTCGCAGTAAAGAAACTAAGAAAGAAGATGTCCGTCTCCGTGATATTTTCTTTGTCAATGTCCAAGCTTATTCAAAAAATAATGCGATGACGTTAAAAAACTTTTATCCAAAAAATGGTAATGTTTTAAGAAATTCCTTTTTTTACTTTAAAAATATTGATGTAGCATCTCCAAATGGAAGTTTTTTTCAGGGTTTACATCAATCTTTATTTGAAGGTATTCTAAGTAAGGGAATAGGGGTAGACAATGAAAATCCTTCTTTGAAAATAATGGATTCTTTGAATATTTTCTTTTCTACTCTTGATTGTGAAAAAGAAGTTTCAAAAGATTGCTTAGAATTTTCAGGCACTAATCAGCGTATTTTATTTTCCGATCCTGTTTTGAAAGAAAATGTAATGCTTTATCCTCGAATTATCAATAAAGAAGAAAAAACTTCAAAACAAGAAGGTATCATCGAAGAAGATCCTGATCAAGAAGTTGATTAAAAAATAAAAACTCCTTTTGAGGGAGTCTTTATCTTTTTATGTTTTGTGGAAAACGTAATGTTTTATTCGGGAAGAACTCGAAGGGCATCATTGAAACGATTGATGTAACTAAAAAATCCTATAACAGAAGTGATTTCTACAATTTGCGCATCATTGTAGTAGTTTTTCAAATTTTGAAAAACTGTGTCATCTACTTGATTAGCTTTGAGTGTTGTTTCTTGTGCATACACTATAGCAACTTTTTCAGCGTCTGAAAGAGATGCCATTTCATTGGTAAGAACGTCATTTATTTTTTCCTCATCCAGTCCCATAGCTTTCAACTTCATTTCAGTGACATCTACACAATATTCACATTTATTGAGGACTGAAGTCTGATGAGCTACTCGCCATTTTGTTATCTCATCTACTTCCCCAGGACCCATAACTGCCTTAAAAAGATCGAAAAATTCTTTAAGAATAGAGGGTCTATTTGCCATAACCCTTGCCCATTCAGGAACTTTTCCAGTAGCCCCTTCCCATTTAATAAACATTTCTCGAGTTTCTTCATTCACATCTTCTTTTTCAAGTATAGGAACCCTTGTAAAATTATTATTTTTCATACGTATGTTTTTTTATTAAAGACAAAAAATATCGACCTTTCGCTAAAAATGATATCATTTTTTATTTTGTGTGTATAGAAAAAATTTTTTTTCTATGGTAAAATTATCCAGTGGCAAAAGCTTTGCGATAACAATTTTATATATGAAATTTTATTTTCTTACAATTTTTTCCTCTATGATTGAGGGGTATGTACACCTTTCTATTTTGGGTCGAGCTGAAAAAAAGAATCTTGTTTCTTATCATTGTATAAATCCAAGAGATTTTACAAATGATCCTCATAAATCCGTTGACGATATTCCTTATGGAGGAGGTCCGGGAATGGTTATGAAAGTAGAACCTTTGTTTCGCGCAGTTGAATCCATTAAAGAAAAAGAGGGAGAAGTTTATACCATACTTCTTTCTGCAAAAGGAAAAGAATTTACACAAAATGACGCACTTCGATTGGCGAAAAAGAAGAACATTGCTTTTATTTGTGGTCGCTATCAAGGAGTAGATGAACGAGTTGCAGATTATGTAGCGGATGAAGAAATCTCTATTGGTAAATACGTACTTACCGGAGGAGAACTTCCCGCACTTATTATATGCGATGCTCTTGTACGACTCACTTCCGGTGTTTTGGGAAATAGCGAATCTCTCAAAGGAGAGAGCTATGGGGAATCATGCGAATCTTCACACCCTCTTTATACAAGACCAGAAATTTTTCATGATTGGAAAGTCCCAGAAGTGCTTCTTGGTGGAAATCATGCTCATATTGAAAAATGGAAAAGGGAAAATTCTGTACCTATTGAAAAAGATGAAAAGAAATGAGATTACAGTATAAACATGCATACGATAAAGTATTATTCGGCTCTGTAGTTATAGCTGTTGTTTTTGGTTTATTAATGATTGCAAGTGCTTCTGCGCTGTATGCAGAAATTCGATTTCAGGATCAATATTTTTTTCTTAAAAGACAGTTACTCTTTGGAGTTCTTCCTGGTATGGCCGTTCTTTTTTTCCTTAGTCTGATTGATTATCATAAATGGCGAAAATTTTCTGTATTTGGATTTATTCTTTCTCTTATAGCTCTTGGTTTAATATTTGTACCTGGTTTTGGAAATGAAGCTTATGGAGCAACTCGATGGCTTAATCTTGGCCCAGTTTCTTTTCAACCTTCAGAAATGGCCAAGATAGCAATTATTGTTTATTTAAGCGCTTGGCTTTCTAGTAAGGGGAAGAAAAAGGTGAGTAATTTCTTTGAAGGACTTATTCCTTTTCTTATCATTCTTTCTCTTATGGGTGTTTTTATTCTCAATCAACCAGATGTTGGAACGCTTGGATCAATAATTTTTATTTCCGTTATACTTTTCTTTTCTGCTGGTGCTCAAATCTCGCATCTTGCCTCTTTGGGTGTTGTTGGGATGTTAGGGTTTTTCATTATTGTAAAAAGCGCTCCTTATCGTTGGGATAGACTTATGGTTTTTCTTAATCCAGAACTTGATCCTCAAGGTAAGGGTTATCAAATAAATCAAGCACTTATAGCTCTTGGTTCGGGAGGTTTATTTGGACTTGGTTTAGGAGAGAGTCGTCAAAAGTTTAACTATCTTCCTGAACCTGTTGGTGATTCCATTTTTGCCATTATTGGGGAAGAGTGGGGTTTTATAGGTACACTTTGTCTTTTAATACTTTTTGCTGTTATTATTTGGCGAGGATTTCGAATAGCAGTAGAAGCCCCAGACGATTTTGGAAGACTTCTTGCTATAGGAGTAACTTCATGGATTGCTATGCAGGTCGTTTTTAATGTTGGTGCGATAACAGGAATTCTTCCTCTTACAGGTATTCCTTTGCCCTTTATTAGTTATGGAGGAACATCTCTTTTATTTTCACTTGCTGCTATGGGACTTCTTTTAAATATTAGCAGACAATCTGTTCGAAAATAATAAGAAATTGTAGTATACTATTAATAAGGTTTTCGAAAATAATGAAAATGAAACTATGAAACGAATTGTTATTGCCGGTGGAGGAACCGGCGGGCATATATATCCATCCATTTCAGTTATAGATCAGCTAAGAAAACGTTCAAATGAAAAGTTAGAAATTATTTATGTAGGATCAGGTTCAGAACTTGAAAAATCACTCTATGAAGCGAGTGATCGATCTTATACCATTACAGCAGGAAAAATACGAAGATACTTTTCCTGGAGAAATTTTACAGATCCTTTTTTAACTTTAATAGGATGGTTTCAATCACTCATGTATCTTCTTCGTGAAATGCCTGATGTAGTTTTTGCTAAGGGTGGTTATGTTTCTTTTCCTGTTGCGATAGCAGCTCGTATGTATCGCATTCCTGTTGTTATTCATGAATCAGATGCTATACCAGGAACTTCTAATCGAACACTTGGAAAATTCGCACATCGAATAGGATTGGGTTTTCTTTCAGCAAAGGAATATTTTTTAGAAGAAAGAGTTTTCTTTACAGGGAATATCCCTCGATTAGGTATTACTGAAGGAAATCCTGAGAGAGCTCGAAAAACATTTTCTCTTTCAGAATCTAAACCTGTAATTCTTGTTCTCGGGGGAAGCCAAGGATCAAAAGCTATTAATATGCATATAGTAGATATTTTAGCTGAAATTCTTCCTTATGCTCAAATTATACATCAAACAGGGGAGGGGAATATGAAAGAAGTTGAAGAAAGAGCCAAAAAAAGAGAAGGCATAAAACCTGGAAGAGATGGTTACCATCCTATTACTTTTCTTCATGAGGAAGAAATGAAAGACGCTTTTTCAGTGGCTGATCTTGTTATTAGTCGTGCAGGAGCAACTTCAATTGCTGAAATCGCTGCTTGTAGAAAAGTTTCCATACTTATTCCATTGGCTAGTAGTGCGAATGATCATCAGAGAATGAATGCTTTTATTGTTGCCAAAAAAAGAGCAACATTAGTTTTGGAAGAAGCGAATCTTATGGAAAAAATGCTTGCTGAAAAAATAAAAAATATACTTTTCGATAAAGAACTTCGTGAAGAAATACAAAAAAATATCGCTGAATTCGATGTTCCAGATTCAGCACAAAAAGTTGCTGATCTTATTTTGGAATGTGCTACTACTTCGTGTGCTACAACACCGATAAAAAATTAGAAAAGTTTTCTCTTTTATGCAAATGAAATTTCCTTATAAGCATGCACATTTTGTAGGTATAAAGGGCGCGGGAATGGCATCACTCGCGATGATTCTTAAAGCACATGGAATTTCTGTAACTGGCTCGGATAGCGAAGAAATTTTCTTTACCGATATTCTTTTAAGAAAAGCAGGTATTAAAGTTTTTTCCCCATTCTCTCAAAAAAACATTTCTCGATTTGTGGATGTTATCGTATATTCAACTGCCTACAATCAAGAAACAAATGAAGAAATTTCTTTTGCCGAAGAACAAAAAATTCCTTCTTATTCTTATCCAGAATTTTTAGGAATGATCACAAAACAGAAAATGTCTGTCGCTGTTTCAGGTACTCATGGGAAGACAACAACAACCGCTATGTTGGGTCATGTTCTTAATTTTTTAGACAAAGAACCAAGTGCTTTGGTGGGAAGTGAAGTTCTTAATTGGAAAAGTGGCGCTCTTTCAGGAACAGGCCCTTATTTTATTTTTGAATCAGATGAATACCAAAATAAATTCCGCTATTATTATCCCTGGTCACTTATTATTACTAATGTAACGTGGGATCATCCCGACTTCTTTCCAACTAAAGAGGAATACGAAAACACATTCAAAAAGTATGTTGAAAAAATTCCTCTTCATGGATGGATTGTTGTTTCAAATGATGATCTAGGAGCTCTCAAAGTAACGGAAAATGTTGCTTCTCGTCGTTTAACCTATGGTTATCATAAAGATTCAAAATATCGTATTTTCGAACTTTCTTCTCAAAAAGGATTTGCTCAATCTTTTTCAATTCAGAAAGAAGGAAAGGAATTGGGAATTTTCTCACTTCAACTTTTGGGAAAGCATAATATTCAGAATGCTACCGCAGTTATAGCATTCTGTGATGCTTTAGGAATACCTTTAGAAATGGTGGGTACTGCATTGAAAAATTTTCTTGGAACGACGAGACGTATGGAGAAAAAAGGTGAATATAAAAAAGCACTTTTATATGATGATTACGCCCATCATCCAGAAGAAATTGAAGCCTCACTTTTAGCTCTTCGAAAGACATATCCAAAAAGAAAAATAATTACTGTTTTCCAACCACACACCTTTTCTCGAACAGAAACTTTTATGGATTCTTTTGCTTTAGCATTGGATTATGCTGACGTTGTCCTTCTTTTGGATATTTATGCTAGTGCAAGAGAAAAAGTAGGTACGATTTCTAGTGATGATCTCGTAGCAAAAATAAATCACATAACTCCAGAAAAAGCTCTTAATGTACACTCTTTAGAAAAAGCAGAGCAGATCCTTCTTCATAGTTTGGATAAAAATATTGTTCTTGTTACTATGGGAGCGGGAGATGTCTGGAGGGTGGGGGAGTCTATTTTAAAAAACAAATAAAAGAAGATATTTTAAAAATTCATTTATAAAAAAAGAAATGCATGTATGAGAAAGAATATTTTTTCTGGATTCTCGATAGGTATTGGTCTTGTATTTTTTCTTTCTGGTTGTTCTTTAATAAATGAACCCTCACTAAATAATGAAGCTGAAAAAGATAAAGAAAATTCATCGATAAGAGAAGAAACTAGAATATCTAATGAAGAAGACACACTTTCTTCTTCTGTATCTAAAGAAGGTGAAATTACTCCAATAGTAGTAGGGGAGGAGAAAGAAGGGAATGACGATAAGCAAGCATTGCCAGATTCTTTTTCAAAAGGAGAAAAGCGTCGCTGTTCTTTTAATAATGAACAGGGGAGACATATTTTATATACAGATGGGATTATCTATCGAACGGAGTGTTTTTCTACTGAGGAAGGTTTGAATATTAGTATCTTTGATGGAGAAATTTTTTATACTTGGAATGATAGTCGTCCTATGGGATTTTCTATAGATAGAGAATGTATGAAAGATATAGAGAAAAAAATATTTCCTACTTTTGGTTTTGGAAAATCGGAAACGAAATCAAAAAAGAACTATGACTCCCCCGAAGAAATAATTAAAAGTATGCCCAACATCTCGTGTGAAAAAATGAATGATTCTATCAATATGAATCGTCCTCAAGATTTAAAGTTCATAGATCAGTGTGATTCTATAGAAGATCAGCTTAAACAAGTCGAAAAAATACAAAATGAATACTATAATCTCTCGAAAGATTCTCAAATCCCAGAAGGTGTTACTTTGGTTCCTTAAATAGTATCTAAATATAAAAAAGTAATTTTTTGTATGAATGGGAGTTACAAGGAATAAGACTTTTGCATAAAATCTAATTTTTTAAAAGATTCCCTCACATAAGGCATATAAATGGAGTAATTCCTAAGGAAGAATTTCTAGAATCGAATTGTGGGGTGTCGCAAAATATACATTCTGCGACACCTAATATTTCACCAAAAAATAATTTTCACGTATACTTGTTACTGGTTATTCTCATCCCTTTCTCTATGTGAGTTTGTTTCTTCTCTCTTTTTGTTTTTCAAATTTAGCATCTCCTCTCTTTTAATTTTTTATGAGTTAGTCCAAAATTTTTAAAATTTATTTTTTATGAGAATTTCATTTTCATCATTTGATAATTACGAAACTTGTCCGCTCAAATATAAATATAAAGAAATTGAAAAAATAAAAGAACCTCGAACGAAGGAACAGTTTTTTGGAACGCATTTGCATCAAGTTATGCAATATATCCATACTCCAGGATTTGTTTCGCCCAGTCTCGAAAATGCTCTTGATTTTTATGCTTCTCATTGGGATGACTCTCTTTTTGAAAATGAAATGGAAAATAGAGGAGCCTTCTCTCAAGGAGTTGATATCATACAACGCTATTATGAAGATAATGATATAGCGAATATAAATATCGTTGCTCTTGAAAAACGTTTTGAAATAGATATTTTTGATGAAAAAAACCAAGAAAATGCGCATGTTATTTCTGGAATAATCGATCGTATAGATAGAACAGCTGATGGTTATGAAATCATTGATTATAAAACTGCTCGAAAGATGCCGACACAACATGATGCGGATACAAGTATTCAGTTATCTATCTATCTTTTGGCATTTTTGAAAATGTATCCGAAAGAAAAAAATAATTTAAAAAATCTTAAAGTAAGTCTCTATTATCTGAAACATAGGCAGAAAATAACCGCGACAAGAACACTTGAGGATCTTAGCGAAGTCGCTCGTTTATTCTTGAGTGTAATCGAAAATATAGAACAAGAGAAATTCGAACCAAGAGCCTCAAAATTATGCTCTTGGTGTGGGTTTCAAAACATTTGTCCTATGTGGCGACATAGTGTAGAAAAAGAAAAAATAGAGCATCAGGATGCTCAAAAAGCTATTGATGAATATATTACACTCAAAAAAGAAATTACTTCTCATAATTCCCGAATCAAGAAAATGCAGACTATTATTGAAGATTTTATGAATCAAGAAGGTCTCCTTCGTGTTTTTGGTGAAGATAAAATGATTGAAAAAACATATCGGAAAACATATTCTTTTGATGAAGAAAGAATTCGAGAAATTTTGGAACCTTTAGATAAATGGAATGATGTTCTAAAAATTGATGGAATAGCTCTTCGAAAAATAGCCGGAGGACTCCCCTCCCCTACAAAGAAATCTTTAGAAGAAGCCAAAAAGGTAGAAAAAGAAACACCCGGTTTGACACTAAAGAAACGTCCCTTAGAAAAAATTTAAGAAAATTAGTTGTTGTAAAAATAAAAATATTGTATATTTTTTCATCTAAAAGAAATAAACATTCTCATTAAATAAAAAGAAAGAAGGATGATTTTTGTTTTATAAAGAAGATAAAAAATTTGTTTTAAATACTTTATTTTTTAGGTTTTTTCCGAAGTTTTAAAAATCGAAAACTTACCCATAGTAAATATCCAATACAAATAAAAAATAAGGAACTTGAAAAGATTAAACCCAAATAAAGATGTGCTTGTGGACGAAAAAATAATGTAAGAGATTTTTCACTTTTCAAAACTTCTTCTGGTAGAATAAAAGAATTAAGACCCGCATCATTCTTTATATGGTATTCATCGGAAAGGAAGTACTGTTTATCCCAAAGAGAATCCCACCAAGAGAAATCCCCTACGCGAATCTTCCAATCTGGATGATAGCTTTCGCTAAAGTTGAGATATGTTTCTAAATTTTCTGCCAATGTAATATTCTTTATATTGTACTGAGATGGGGAAATAAATTGAAAATCAGTGGGAGTATAAGGGATCTCTTTTTCAATACTCTCTTTTTCATTGGTAAGATATATATGTGGTCGTGCATCTGGGTTCTCATAGATAATAATCTCCCCTGTTTTAGCATCTATACGATGCAAAAAAGGCATAGCGTCTAAATGTGCAAGAAATACTTTTCGTTCTCCATAAGCACCAAAAAAATCATCTGCATTTTTCGCATCATCTCTTGGAATGGCAATATAACGAATGGCGGAAACATCCAAAAGTCTCTCAGAAAAATCTTGCTCAAGGGGGCTTAATAACCAACGTTCATTTCGTTCTGGATGTCCATCGATGTGAGGAATAGCGAATTCTTGCCAGGCTTCACGAGTAAGATCTACCAAACTCATTTTTGGATGTTTATTCGTGTAAACCATCCATTTAGAAGGAACGGGAATACCAAGAACTCGAAAATATTCATCTTGAGAATTTATGAATTCTCTATAAACATAATAGTCTTTAGAAATTTCTCGTGGCACAAACATAGTCCCAATCTTCCCTGTAACAAGGGAATTTGCATTCCATAAAGCCAGTCCCGCAATGAAACCTATCACGATGAAGCGAAACGATTTTTTTCTCATTTGCTTTTTCAGAAAATTTTTCATATAGCCATATTAACACACAAGAAGAAATTTTGTTACTCCAATTGGTTACTATTTTTTACACCCTTCATGTAACCATGAATATTTCCCTTTTCTCGTATAATTCTTTCCTTTAAGAAAAAAGCTCCCTTTTTTTCTCAGGGGGAGAAATTCTGGATCGCCATGGCGTTACTTTATTTCTTCTTTCGGATGATGGGAGGGAGGTAAAAGCCAGTTGATGAGTAATGATGCGAAAAAAAACAAAAAAACCAGCCTTTTTCAAAACTGGTTCATCTTCATTCATTTCAGTATTTCCCGCGTCCTTGCGGGAAGTCTCTCGAGAATCATCGAAGATAAAAACTCATCGTCCTTTCCACTGTAGGAAACTCTCCACAGCTAGATTGGATAGTAACACGATATGATCTCCATCCTCCATCTCCAAGTTTGATATTGTCGTTCTCGACTCTCTCATGTCCGGATTGATTCACGGAAAGAGGATCGATCCCGTCTCTATCTCTATAGGAGTTAGAATTAATGTAGTACTTTGCTTCAGCACCACACGACATTGTTTTGTTTCCCGTATTGGTGAAGGTAACATTAGGATGATAACGTTTCCCTTTGCTCCCTGTTCCACCATTACGAACTACTTTTCCATCATAGTCTACCCAGAGATCAGTGATGGTGATACTAGGTTTCCATGGAACTATCGTAAAGAGTGCACTCTTGCAATTATTGCTCTCATTGAGTTCTGGAAGCCAACCTTTGGAATCTACACAGCACGTATAGGTACGTGTTCCTGTATTTCCCAGTTTCCATTTGCTCCAGACGACTTCACGATATGTTTGTCCCAAAGAAATATCATCTATTCCTAGCGTATCAGTATCTCTTTCTGTTCCATCCATACGGTGAGAAACTTCTACGTTGATAGGAGCATTGATTTCTCCTGTGCTCATTATCTCACAATAGGGATACCACTCTCTATCTTCTAAGAGTATTGCACCATTTCGGTATATGGCTCCTGTACTGGGATCAGAGAAGAAAACATCAGTGATGCTGTAGTCAGGTTTGAGATTTGAAATCTCAAATCGTTCTACGCGACTGGTATTATCTCCTTCATCATATTCTTCGACTTCATCTCGATAATCGGTTTCTGTGCGAAATGCAATCGAAGAGATGCCATTTGGAATAGTGTATTCTTTCGTTTCTGTAATAGTAACTCCTTCATCAAGTTTAGAAATGGTAATGTACCCAGTATCAAACTGAGTCCAAGGACCATCATTGGAACTTACGGAGTAAGCGATGTCTATAGTGTCGGCATCGTTTCTCGTTTTCCAGTTTCCTGCATCCCCTCCTTCAGCTTGCACTGCAACGCGGACTTTTACTTTCATTCCAGAAAGGATTGAGTCACGTCCAGCATAGAGTTCATTGCCGTCAGCACCAAGAATGTCAGTATCTTGGGTAAGATTGACAGGGTCTGTGGGAGTTGGATTTTGGGGTGGGATGTAGCCATCGCCTCCACTCACATATCCTCCGCCCGAACTTGGAACAGAGATAGTTGCGAATTCTCCGCAATCGGAAGCGTAAACGCTTGCGAAAGCAAAGAGGAAAATGGAAGTAATTACTACTTCAAAGAATCGTTTCGTTTTCACGATTAGCACCTCTCAAATGGTCGTTTTGCGTCTTATTGATAGCACGCATTAGCATTTCCGAAGAGTGCATTATAGCTTACCTCTTGTGGGTAGAGTGTTTCGTAGATCCATTGGCATACTTGGCTATCGTCGTACGTACGTACGATTTTTCGATCGCTATTGAGTCCGTACCAATTTTTTGCATTGATACACGAACTGTCTGCAGGATGCCAAGCATAGTTACCTACCCGACGTACCGTAAAAGTGTTGCCAGGGATAACTGCCGGATCTTCAGCATAAATGAAACCGTTGAGGGTCCATTTCTTTGATTCATTATTTCGTTGATAGGTCCCATCACCATTGGGAGTGTATGTGGCATATTGTACGCCCGAACCAAACTGCCCATAATAATCCATTTCTGATACAGCGAATGCTCCTTCGTCCAGTATATCCTTAACAAACGCAACGTGGCCTTCAAATTCCACAATTGCACCAACTTCCGGAACGGAACCAACTGGAATCGTTCCCTTAAGTTTAGCGTACCAATCTCCACCATTCCAACCACTTCCCGTTATAACCCTAGCAATATCCGGACGCATATATGCAGCCCACCATACACAATTGCCATATTCACCACACGCAAAATGACTCGTTGTAGATTTATATCCATAGCATTCATCTGTTCCGGCATATACTCCCATATTAGATAAGAAAAGAAGTGTGTATAGCACAGTCTTCATTAGCATGTTCATGGAAAAAACTCCTCTTTCAAATTGTCAAAAAACAATTGCTTTTTGAGAAACGGATATTACCGCTTCATAGATTACCCAATCATATTCAAATAAGGTAATCGAGAAAAGGTCTACTCTGGAAAATTATTCTTTAAAATAATATTCTTAGCTATCGTATCAAGTATTTCCTGTTTTACAACCGTATCTTTTGTCATTCCAATGGTTATTGTAATAGAAATTTCGTTATTAATAGCGCTATACTTCTTTATGCTGTACCCATATATATCCATAAAAGAACAGGTAATAAAAAGAGTTACATTTCTATCATTGTTATTAGTAATCTGAATTTCCTTGCACTGAGCGGAAGAATTTTTATCTAAAACGGATTTCTTAATATAATCAGAGCTATCCTTTGGTGTGCCAGAATTGGATGTGGGAAAACCTCCAAACGTTATAATAACCTCACTATTTTCTTTAAGTATCATTGGATAATCATATCCAGTAAACATTCCAATGTCAGGATACTTGTTTATATCAAAATTTGGATTATTGGTGATTGCTTGTGAATGATATCCTATCTTTTCAAAATCAGATTCCAACCAATACCACTCTTTTGGAAATTTAATCGTAAAGAATTTCGTTTCTTTCGTTTGCCAATTTTCAATATTCATATCAACATCGGCAATGAAGATTTTATCATTTGTTTTCGGATTCTCTTTTTGTTCAACTTTATTCTCCACAACAGGAAGTGGGGTATTGTAAGCTCTTTGTATTGCAAAGACTCCTAATGCCAAAATGGCAATGGCGATAAGGGAAATAATGGCTATAGTTCGAGTGGAAAGCTGTTTCATAATGTATTTAAAATAATGTACAAAAAATATACCTAAAATATGGCTTTATGTCAAGTTTTTCGATAGTCATATATCCAGTGTCAAACTGAGTCCATGGGTCATCGTCGGTAGCCTATCAACTAACCATTACATCCAAATGAGATAATCAAAGAAAGATTTACTCTGGAAAATTATTCTTTAAAATAATATTCTTAGCTATCGTATCAAGTATTTCCTGTTTTACAATCGTATCTTTTGTCATTCCAATGGGATAATAGAATCCCGTTACCGTACGAATCGATTCAGCAGAGAATGCTGAGAAAGATGTGGTAAAAAAGCATAGTACGAGAAACAATCGAATATTCATTCGAATAGACTCCTCTATTTGTCAAAGGTCAGAATACCGAAACATTGCCGGCAACCAAAGGGAAGGATTTCTCTTTGGTTGGAGCATTATTCCGAAAATGAATTATTACTTTTTCTCATCAAATAAAACAAATGTTTTGATCATGCCAAGGTAATACAAATTTGAAACATTGTTAAAAATGGTAGCGCTTTTGAAGGTGTAAGAGTCTTCGATTGTCAATCTATATTTATTAGACTCAAAGATTATTCCACTCCCAAAGCCAAAATAAAGTTTTGCAGAAATATCATGAGAAATAAGAATATTATATTTTACAAATTGATTACTACTATCCTTAAATTTAGTCATAAGGTCATCCACATTTCCCAATGCTCCTTTCTTAAAACATAATAATCTTGGACCCCTTGATTCTGCTCCTTCATTGGCATATAGCTGCATATCTTGATTATCTGGAAAACAAACACTTTTTACAAAGAATTTTTCATCTTCATAAATCCTGGGATCATTAAGATCAAAAGTTGGTGGAAGTTTCACACTAAATCCAAGTTCATTATTTGAATATAATTGCCAATCACTAACATCAAATGTTTCTACCATAGCCATGATATTTTCATCTATATTTTGTTGCTCTTTTTTAGAGTTATTATCATCATTTGTTTTCAGATTCTCTTTTTGTTCAACTTCATCCTCCACAACAGGAAGAGGTGTGTTGTAAACTCTTTGCATTGCAAAAATTCCTAATGCCAAAATGGCAATGGCTATAAGAGAAATAATTGATATGGTTCGAGTAGAAAGCTGTTTCATAATGTATTTAAAATAATGTACAAAAAATATACCTAAAATATGGCTTTACGTCAAGTTTTTCGATACTAAGTTCAACAATTTTTCTTAGAGCTTGAAATTTATACAAATCCCTCCCCCTTAGGAGTACTCCCTTTTGGCAAAGGGAGAGCTAGAGAGGAATTTTTGCATTCTTAATTTTTTGTTAAACTTCTTTATTTTTCACTTCCCTCTTTCGGTAAAAGCCAGTTGATGAGGGATGCGAGGCCGACGGAGTAGCCGGAGAGTAATGAGTACATAAAGGAACTATTACTAACCTCCATTTCTTTCTTTCAACTTATAAAATCCAAATAATTTTCTTTGTTAAAAAAGTTAGTATCTCTTTTTGTATTGTTCTTTCCGAATGGAAAGAAAGAAAACTATTTCCATCTTCATTTTATTTCGAATAAAGTCTTTTTTCGTTTCCTCGACAAGTTCTCCCAATCCTCCCAGTAAAGAGTTATCCGGGGTATTTTCTACAAAATGAATACATTCATCCAAAAAAGAAACAATGTTTTTCTTTCCATACTTATTCAAAACATTAATATCAATATCCCAATTATTTTTTAGAAAATAATATACATCATACATATCTCGAGCCGCAAATTTTTTTCTTTCTATGAGCGCTATTAATTTACTTGCAAACATCGATTCTTTTTTCATAACAAGCATTGGAATGCCAAAATACTGTTTCATTTCATACAAAGATCCGACCTTTCTGGTATTTACTTCAACTTTTATGCCATATTCTCCTGCTCCATAAGAAAGAAGTAAAAAAATAGTATTTTCTTTTTGTTGTGAATCTCGTATCGTTCCGTATTGAAGAAGAATCTGAGAAATGCGATCAAATACGATAGTTCTTTTCTCTTCCGAAACCTCCAAAAGATCAAAATCCAAGTCGACAGAAAATCTTTCTAATCCATAAAATAAATATGCCGCGGTGCCACCTTTAAATCCCAGAAGTGGTCCTATAAAAGTATCTGCATACACATCTTTGAGTATTTGCGTCATTACAAGCTCGTGTTTTTCTCTATTTAGCATACAAGTTATAATATTCTTTAAGTGTTTTTTCGAGAGATTTTTTTTGATACAAAGAAACAAGATCAAAACACGCGTCCCAATCGATCGATCGCAAATTATCAAAATAATATTTTGGATTACTATAAAGCATGTCTAGAAAAGCTCTTTCTTTACTTGCCTCAAAAAACCCATCTTTATCTACGATACCTTTTCTATTCAAAAGAATAGCATCCTTTACTTTTCTATATCGAAAAGTAGCATCGGAAAGCTGTATCTCCCGAGACACATAACTAGCAACAAATATGGTTGCGTAATATTGAAAAATAATCCCTTCTTGCGCAAGAACTGTTTCAAAACTGATATATGATGGTGTATAAAGACGAACGGCAAATTCTTTTTTTTCGTATTTTTCTGGTTTTGCATAAAAACCTTTTCGCAAACGAACGAGTTTTCCTCTACGCACATAATAGGCAAGTTTTGACTTGAGAGAAAGAGGATCGGCTTCTTTTGTAAGAATAGCTATTTCTTTACTAGAAAAGACGGATTGAGGCGAAAGATACAAAGAATCTATAAAGCTTTTTTTTAATATCATACACTAGATGTTATATAATTTATAACCTTTAGTTCATAAAACATATATATACTTTAATATATATAACCTTTCTACGTCAAGTGTTTGTGAAAAATACCGCTATAAAGCATTTTTTTATTTCCTTCCCTCTTTCGGATGATGGGAGGTTTTCATAGAGCCAGGAGTAAAGTGTGGAGAAAGGTTCTGACACTTGTTTGCCCAGAAGTATTCCCACGAGAGTAAAAATGTAAACGTTTTTGCAATACATTATATCTCCAAAAACCACTTCCATGCTGGAACAATGTATATTTTTTTTCCCTCAATCTCAATTGTTTCTTCTTCATAGCGAGTGATAATCGTTCCCGAAGAAAGATGCAATACATTCATAGCTTCAACAAGTCCCGATACCTCTCGATCTTTTGTTTCTAGATCAGAAATATTCTCGCAGACCTGAATCGCCTCAGCAATTCGTATTCCCTTGCGAACAACAAAATCACATTCTCGCTTTTCTTTGAAAAAAAACACGTCTTTCCCACGTCGGCGCAGTTCCATATACACCGCATTTTCCAACATCCTACCGCGATCCTCGGAAGCAGAAAAAGAAATGGCATTACGAAGTCCGTTGTCCACAGCATATATTTTCTTCTCTGAGACATATTGTTTTTTGAGAGACGCATCATATTTTCTCATTTCAAAAAGCAAAAAGCTCTCTTCCAAAAAAGAAACGTAATTCTTTACCGATGTAGCACTTGCAAAACCCAAAATATTTTTTAGAGAAGAATATCCAATGTTTTTTCCTACATTAGCAAAAAGAAATGACGCTAACTTACGAAATGCCTCTACTTCGCGTATTTGAAATCGTACCAAAAGATCACGATAGAGAATATCCTCATAAATTCTCTGTAAAATTTCTCTGTCGTTCTCGAGTAAAAATCCCGGAAAACCACCCATCTCTGCATATTCATCAAATCCTCTAACAATTTTCGCACAGTTTTTCGATGTTTTATCCGTGATATTTATTTCTTTAAAACAAATATATTCAGAAAAAGAAAATGGATATAACTCTATTTTTTTATACCGACCAGTTAAATGTGTTCCTAACTCACCACTCAAAAGCGTGGCATTCGATCCTGTTACAAATACTTTTTTTCCCTCATCATGAAGACGGCGTACAAATCGTTCCCACCCAGAAACATTTTGAATTTCATCAAAAAAGAAAGTATCTGATTCTTTTTTCCCATCAAAAATTGAGAGAAGTGTTCGAAAATCCTCCAAAACAAATTCGGATAAGCGCTCGTCATCGAAATTTAAATAATGTCCACCTCCCAAGAGATCGAAAAATTGCGAAAGGAGTGTAGACTTTCCACTTCGGCGAACACCAGATATAACGGTAATCATTTTAGATTTTTTGTGATTGTCAAAATTCACCAACCGTGCTATCCCACGATTACGTGATGCAAATGAAAGCGCCTGATCTGCCACTACCTCTTCCAAAAGATCTCTTTTAAAAGTCATACTCCTAATGTTATAAAATACAGAATATCAACATTTGTAATGTTAATATTCACAAAGTG
Organism: Candidatus Moraniibacteriota bacterium; assembly: GCA_016699795.1. Lineage (NCBI taxonomy): Bacteria > Candidatus Moraniibacteriota > Candidatus Moraniibacteriota bacterium. The sequence continues at coordinate 1,034,594 of CP065011.1, read as the reverse complement.
TTTTGTCAAGAAAAATTCAGACGGAAAGTACATATAAAAACACTCGAAAACTTTCAAATAGACTATTGTATCGTTTCATTTGTTTATGAAAAATAATAATCTAATGAAACGAATACAATTTAAGAATACTCTTTTGTTATAGCTTGCTAAATCTTTTTTGAGAGGAGCGTTTTATTTCCCTGATGATACACAAATCTCCCTCCTCTCTCTTTGAATTCCAAACTTCTTCTCTCCCTTTGCCAAAAGGGAGTACTCGAGTCATCGAGGGGGAGGGATTTTCTTGATTTCATACCATTCATAAGACTGAATCCACGAAATATGTCAATTTCAAGGATTGTCTATCCACGAAATCATATTATTTCGTGGATTTTGTTTACATTTTCTCTTTATGTTTTGGTTAGCATATTGACGTAAATACATACTATTTCGGTCAATATAATACACTATTCTTAACGCTATTCCCTTCTTCCTCTCTTTTATTCTTTCCTTTTCCTCCGTTCCCGCCGTAGCGGGAGAGGGTCCATCTGAGAGTAAAACAAAAGTTACTCGAGGTGTCTTTTTATAACTTTTTGAGCATTGTATGTATAAATAGATATATCTAAATTTGCATTGTATGAATATTTTTTCAATTACTTATTTTATAGTATGCATTAAGTCAAACTTAAACATAAGTCAAATTATATTTAAGTTTTATTTTATTCTCCGTCACCATGGCTTTATTTTCTCCCCTCTTTCGGTAAAAGCCAGTTGATGAGGGAGGTGAGGCCGACGGAGTAGCCCCCAGAGTTAGAATTTGGAAGCTTCACGAAAGGCATTGAAGACGGTCTTTCTTATCAAAAAGTTACTTCTTTAGTATAATGTAACTATGAATAAAGAAGAATCCAATATTGCCGAACAAGCAAAAATTTTTATCAAAGAACATCGAAAAATCATTATCGAAAAAATTTTAAACTACTCCAAAACAACGCATAAAACCTCTCCAAAACAAGAGGAGCATTTTTCTGCTATGTCTTCTTCTAAACAAAAGAAAATCATAGAAAAAGCTGCTCAACTTAGTGCAAAAGATCAAGAAAAACTTTTGAAAAAATACGAAGAAAAATTTGGTCAAAAACAATTCTTTACAAAGTAAATATAAAAACCACCGAAGAGGTGGTTTTTATTCTTTTTTATACTTTTTCTTTTTTCATTTCATTCTTTCTTTTGGTAAAAGCCAGTTGATGAGGAAGGGAGTGTCATTGCGAGGAATCTGCGATGTGGCAATCCATGCATTTTCCTTTCCTTCTGGATCGCTTCTCCGCCAGTCGGCGGACTCGCGATGACGAGGGAAAACTCCTACCCAGAAATCCGCAAAAGCTAAGATTCCCAAAATAGTAAGCCACCAAGGAGTCGGTTGATTGGACATCCGCTGTACTCCATACCCTGTCCATCCAGAAAGGATGCGAGAGAAAGAGTGCTTCATTGTTGAGAATATAAGAGATACTATCCGACAGTAACCTCTATGTTCTATACTAGAGATATCAATTGTTAAAAGTGGAATATGCAAAATATTAAGCTTGAATATGTGCTATTAGATATTGAAGTATGGCATCATCAAAAAAATAAATATCCTTGTCCTATAACTTTTGCAATGGATCTGAGTAGTCTTATTATCGGATCAAAATATTCTACTACAGAATATAACCGTGCTGAGAAAGAAATATGGGAATACTACAACGTTCGAGGATATAATGCAGAAATAATGAATCCTCTATATCAACATAACAATACATTAGAAACTGTTTTGACGATTGATTTGTACTCCAAAAAGAGTAATAATCCAGACCTATCCAGAAAATCTCACCTACAAACTCCAAAATGGTTTAGAGAAGTAATTGCTATAATAAATACACATCAAAGACGCACAGATAGTCTATATGCCAATGGAGGTAATCTTGGATTAGAACGGGACGATACTATTTTTTTCTCAAAAGATCCTATACTACGATCAATAGAACAGGATGTGCAAAAATTGTGTACTGATAAAACTAGCGATCTTATCAATCTTGTGGAGAACGGATCTATTGATGCTGGAATAGCGCTACAATGGATCTATAAAGATCCTGTTCTATTAGAAAATATTTTATATCTTCTTAGAAAAAAACTTTATAGAGATTGTACGAATATTTTACTACGACAGCTCATTCCTTGTATCACAGGCATGTCCCAAGAAATGAAAATTTTACTTACAAAAACTCTCGTATCTTTGCTACAATACGGAGCACCGGACGTTCGCAATAAGGCATTAAGCATCCTGAGTGATATGGACAAGACTCTATTATTATTGCCTGATAGTTGTATTGCTTTTATCAAAGAAATATCCAACACGAAACAATTAAACTGCGCCTATCCTGCAAAAGAGATTCTTGAAAAATTAAAAACTCCCGAAGTGTGTATACTTCGGGAGCTAGGAACTACTTAGTTAAGCATCGCTATCCTCTGTCCATTTCATATAGGTATCAGTTCCGAGGTTGCTTGCGTTTTCTAAGAGTTCCCAAATGAAAGCTTTGTAGTATATCATCGAGAATTTTCAAAAAAAATCAATAAGAATTGCATTGTGAATACCAAGGTCATAAAAATAATATTTTCTTTTTGAGATTATCTGAAATTTTTTTATAAATATAACGCTTTATATAAGCTATAATAAGTGTAAAAGTAAATTTTTGGAATGTAATCCAAATTTTAGGAGAGCACGATCTCTTTGCTAAATTTCCTCCTAAAAGACATCTCCTGCATGAAATATGCTATTATATTAGCATTTTTCATATGTTTATAAGAAATGCTTCTATAAAGCTTTTTTAATATCATGCACTAGATGTTATATAATTTATAACCTTTAGTCCATAAAGCATATACATGCTTTATGGATATATATAACCTTTCTACGTCAAGTGTTTGTGAAAAATACCGCTATAAAGCATTTTTTATTTCCTTCCCTCTTTCGGATGATGGGAGGGAGGTAAAAGCCGGTTCGATGAGTAATGATGCGAAAAAAAACAAAAAAAACCAGCCCCTTCCAAAGCTGGTATATCTATCATAATAAATCATTTCAGTATTTCCCGCGTCCTTGCGGGAAGTCTCTTGAGAATCATCGAAGATAGAAACTCATCGTTCTTTCCACTGTAGGAAACTCTCCACAGCTAGATTGGAGAGTAACACGATAGGATCTCCATCCTCCATCTCCAAGTTTGATATTGTCGTTATCAACTCTCTCGTGCCCGATACCTCCTACTCCCAGAATACCAACAGTATCACGATCACGATAGGAGTTAGAATTGATGTAGTACTTCGCTTCAGCACCACATGACATTGTTTTGTTTCCCGTATTGGTGAAGGTAACATTAGGATGATAACGTTTCCCTTTGCTCCCTGTTCCACCATTACGAACTACTTTTCCATCATAGTCTACCCAGAGATCAGTGATGGTGATACTAGGTTTCCATGGAACTATCGTAAAGAGTGCACTCTTGCAATTATTGCTCTCATTGAGTTCTGGAAGCCAACCTTTGGAATCTACACAGCACGTATAGGTACGTGTTCCTGTATTTCCCAGTTTCCATTTGCTCCAGACGACTTCACGATATGTTTGTCCCAAAGAAATATCATCTATTCCTAGCGTATCAGTATCTCTTTCTGTTCCATCCATACGGTGAGAAACTTCTACGTTGATAGGAGCATTGATTTCTCCTGTGCTCATTATCTCACAATAGGGATACCACTCTCTATCTTCTAAGAGTATTGCACCATTTCGGTATATGGCTCCTGTACTGGGATCAGAGAAGAAAACATCAGTGATGCTGTAGTCAGGTTTGAGATTTGAAATCTCAAATCGTTCTACGCGACTGGTATTATCTCCTTCATCATATTCTTCGACTTCATCTCGATAATCGGTTTCTGTGCGAAATGCAATCGAAGAGATGCCATTTGGAATAGTGTATTCCTTCGTTTCCGTGATAGTTTGTCCCTCATCAAGTTTAGAAATGGTAATGTACCCAGTATCAAACTGAGTCCAAGGACCATCATTGGAACTTACGGAGTAAGCGATGTCTATAGTGTCGGCATCGTTTCTCGTTTTCCAGTTTCCTGCATCCCCTCCTTCAGCTTGCACTGCAACGCGGACTTTTACTTTCATTCCAGAAAGGATTGAGTCACGTCCAGCATAGAGTTCATTGCCGTCAGCACCAAGAATGTCAGTATCTTGGGTAAGATTGACAGGGTCTGTGGGAGTTGGATTTTGGGGTGGGATGTAGCCATCGCCTCCACTCACATATCCTCCGCCCGAACTTGGAACAGAGATAGTTGCGAATTCTCCGCAATCGGAAGCGTAAACGCTTGCGAAAGCAAAGAGGAAAATGGAAGTAATTACTACTTCAAAGAATCGTTTCGTTTTCACGATTAGCACCTCTCAAATGGTCGTTTTGCGTCTTATTGATAGCACGCATTAGCATTTCCGAAGAGTGCATTGTAACTGACCTCTTTCGGATAAAGTGTTTCGTAGATCCATTGACACGGGTTGTGGTTGGAATAGCGATAGATCCTTACGATCTTTTTATCATTATTAAATCCATACCATGACTCGGCATGAATGCACGAGCTGTATGCTGGATACCAACCATAATTTCCCACATGACGGATCGAGAATTGATTGCCAGGAATAATTGCGGGATCTTCAGCGTAAATGAAACCTTTGAGGATCCAACTCCCTTTAACATCAGATCCGCGATCGGTATTGCGATGATAGGTATTACTACTACCTGGGTAGTAGGTGGCGTATTGCAAACCATTACCCAATTTTCCAGTAGCATCCATTTCCGAAACACGAAATGCACCCCCATCCAACACGTTCGTTACGAAGGCAACGTGCCCATCGAACTCCACGATTGCCCCAACTCCAGGAACGGAACCAACAGGAATCATTCCATTGAGCTTGTTGATCCAATTTCCACCATCCCATCCGCTTCCGGTGATCACTTCTGCAATATCGGGGCGCATATATGCTGCCCACCAGGTGCAGTTGCCAGTTGGATAAAGGCATGGGAAATGATTCGTTGTAGACGTGTAGCCGTAGCACTCATTCGTTCCGGCGACTGCACCCAGACTGGACAATACTAAGAATACACTCAATACGCCTTGCGCTAACAGTTTCATGGAGAAAGTCCTCTTTCGAATTGTTAAAGATCAAATGTTTTTTGAGAAACGGATATTACCGTTTCATAGATAACCCCATCATGTTTAGATGAGGTGATTAAGAAGCGGAAAAACCAATAATTTCCTACCGATATGAAACAGTTACAGAATAATTTTGTACAATACCCTCCAATATTTTTTCTAAAACCATATTATTTTCCTTTTTCACACGAGCAGAGAATCCAAACGTACGTATTGGATAAGAAGCATAATACGTTCCAACTCTTTGCTTATTATCCTCATCTGTAAATGAGCAATACGTAGCAAGAGGGATACTGTCCATACTCGACATATATTGACATGCAACGGTAAAACCTACGTATTCCCTCATACTATTGATCATATATTCTATGTAATCCAAAGACGTTCCTGAATTAGCAGTAGCATCCCCAAGATAGTTTGATGAAATTACAATTTCTGTTTCATTCATCAGATCCAAAGGATAGATCCTCCCCACTCCAATACTAATGTCTGGATATTTACTAATATCGAAATTTGGATTGTTTGTAATAACGTATGAGTTATATCCCATCGTATCATAGTTTGTTTGAAAGAAATACCACTCCTTCGGAAATTTAATAGTAAAAAATTCCGTTTCTTTTGTTTGCCAATTCTCTACATTCATATCAACGTCAGTAATGAAGGTTTCATCATTTGTTTTCGGATTTTCTTTTTGCTCAACTTCATTCTCTACAACAGGAAGAGGTGTGTTGTAAACTTTTTGCATCACAAAAACTCCTAATGCTAGAAAGGCAATGGCTATAAGGGTAATAATAGCGATGGTTCGAGTAGAAAGTTGTTTCATAGATTTGATGCTTAATTATAGGAAATATAACTAGTGTTTGAGATTTTGTCAAAGTAAGAAAAGGCAGATTCAACAATTTTTCTTAGAGCTTGAAATTTATACAAATCCCTCCCCCTTAGGAGTACTCCCTTTTGGCAAAGGGAGAGCTAGAGAGGAATTTTTGCATTCTTAATTTTTTGTTAAACTTCTTTATTTTTCACTTCCCTCTTTCGGTAAAAGCCAGTTGATGAGGGAGGCGAGGCCGACGGAGTAGCCCAGAGCAATGAGTACATAAAATTTGGAAGCTTCACGAAAGGCATTGAAGCCCGGGAGATTCTCATAGAGCCAGTAATACGAGTTTCCAAAGGGAGGATCGACTTGTTTACCCAAAAATATTCCGATGAGAGCAATGAGAGCGAAAAATACTACATATGGATTTTTTCTTCCTACCCAGAAACCTGCAAAAGCTAAGATTCCCAAAATAGTAAGCCACCATGGAGTTGGTTGATTGGACATCCACTCAACTCCATACCCTGTCCAGAAAGGATGCGAGAGAAAGAGTGCTTCTTGAAGTTCGAAATAATCATTACCAAAAAGATCTCGTCCCACTCCTGCATTTTCTGACATAGCCCCTGCCGTAGCAAAAGGTAAAATCCAAAAAACATTGAGTCCAGCAAATACCAGTACAAACACCGTACTCATCCAAAAAAGATTCCATACATTCTTTCTTTCCCCCGTCATTGTGATCGAATCTCCTTCCCCTCCGTCTTCCTCCCCCTTAGGAAAAGGGGGATTGAGGGGGATTTTCCCCATCTGAGATACAAATCCCTCCCCCTCGATGACTCGGGTACTCCCTTTTAGCAAAGGGAGAGAAGAAGACTCCCTGCTCTTTACTTTCATATTTTCTCCTCTCACCTCTTTCACCCACGAAACCAAGAGAAACCCACCGCATATAAAAAAGAAAATATAGGCAAATCGAAAATCATAATATCCGGAAATCGCAAGTATCATCCCCCCCAGCACCGCCCACTCTATCCGCCTCTCCTCTACCAAACGTATACAAAAATAAAGAGCGAATACGCCCCATACACTTGCCATAGAAAGATGTTGGTGACCATGCGTATGGATAGCAAGAAAATAACTGGAATATGCAAAAATAAATGCTCCTATAAACGCGGAAATATTTGATCGAACAATTTTCTTCAAGAGGATAAAAGGTGCAAATAAAGAAAAGAATGCCAAAGGAATCAGAATGAGAAATTTATCCGAAATATTTGAATCAAAACCAAGAAATCCAAATAAGGAGATAAGGAGACTATAAGGAATTTTCCAAACGATCACATCCAAAACTCCAAAACCTAAACTTGTATTCCATAAAGAAAGTAGTGAAAACTCTCGTAAATTTTCAGAAAAATATATATTCCAATCCCCAAGACCAAACCATGAAAAAGAAAACCAACGATAATACGTAATTATTACGAGGATGCATAAAGCTGAAAAAATTCCTATTTTTTGGTATCGCATATTTTCTTAATAGAGTTTTTTTCTCCCCTTCCAGAAATCATATCCCAAATATCCAATACAGCCAATAAGGATTATGCTAGAAATAAACATCCCAAGATAAAAATATGATTGAGGCTTGAAATAAAGAGTCATTGAAACATTAATACTTCCATCAGGATTTTCTTCCCAAGAATCTTTCGGAAAATTTTCTTTTATATACTTGGGATTAATAGTCCACTGATTGGCATAATCATTAATCATTTCATGAGATTCTTCAAAAAAGCTATTTTTAAATAATTTTAAAAAATCTTTATAGTAAAAAAATCTTTCATTTATAATACATTCATTCGTATTAAATCCCTTATATTCTTTATGATCTAAACAGTTATCCTTTGATAAAAAATCTTCTGAATACAATTTCCATTGAGTATTGAATGATTGATGAAACTCAAAAAAGGCTAAAGCTGATATATTTTTTATTTTTATTCTGTATTGAGAAGGATTTATTTTTACAAAATCTAAATTAACATCTTTAACTGAAATAATAGGTTTGATATAGCCTTCTTTTAAGGAATATAGATCAAAAAAATCATTTGATTCTAATAAATTTAAAAAATTATTTGATTCAAGAATAGAAAGTGTCTCTTGAGTTAGTGTTGAATTTTTCAATTTTCCTACTTGAACATCCTTGTGAAAAATAATATATTGTGCGCTAAATTTTTGAAGAATCTTTTCAAATTTTTCGATATCAATAACTTTGGAGTTCTCATACTCCTTAAAAGAAAATTTTGTTTCAAAAGAAGGATGATCAAAAGAATTTGCGGATATATAATTTTTATTATAAAAAAGATAAAGAATGTCATGTCCTATAAAATTCCATTTCTGATAATCAGACCAATTTATAGAGTTAGTTACTGAATAAGGAAGTGAGATAATTGAGGTGGATTCATGACTTTTATTAATAAGCATACTTACTTTTTTATATTCCGAGGGAATATTTACGATATAGCTATGTCTTTTATCAGTTTCTCTTAGTTTTTTTTCAATAGAACCGTCATAAAAAAGATAAGAAGGAATTGCTAAGATGGTAAAAATGATCATTAATTTAATCTTATTCAATCTTAAATGTGAGATGATTCCTGTTAAAATTATAAAAAAGAAAAAAGGAATGAAAACAAATATTTTGTCAGGTGATCTAAAAATAATTAATAATTTTGTATAAAGTAATGTATTTATATTTTTAAAAGGTTCTTCCAAACGAATTGTTAAAAAGATTAATATTAAAAAACAAGTTATCAAACCGAGAATTATTGACTTCCTTATAAGAGAAATACCATTTCTCTTATAGAAGAAAAACACGAATAAAGAAATAAGAAATGCAAAAATATATATAAAAAAAGAGTAAAAATTTCCATTATTTATATCTAAAGACAATATATTCAAAATAGTATTAGATGTTTCTTTTAGAAATCTCGTGATATCGCCTCCGAACACAACGCTATCGGAAAGTTTTCCTTCTGTTTCCTTATTATTACTACTAAAAATAATTCCTAAAAAATAGCCAAAAGTTGCTATGTATATAAATACGAAAATAAAAATTTTCTTCACTATATTTTCAAGAGGAAATTCTTTTAAGAATATAAAAAATAAAATAGATTGAATAAAAAATAAAGAGGCTAGAAATGCTATATTAGAATAAGAAATAGTTGAAATAAGAAAAATAAGCCAAAAGATTATAAAATATTTTATATCAATTTTTTTAATAAAGAATATTTTTAAAAAAAGAATTATTAAAGGGGGTATAAAAATGTAAAAAAGAAAATGATGAGAAAACCCCCATGGATACGTAAAAATAGAAAAAGTAAAATAATTAAGAGAATAGAATAAACTAAATCCAATCCTTTCATATTTCTTTATTTCTGGATAAATCCAGCGTATCGATAAAAAAAATCCTAAATAAGAACCATAAAGAATAAAAAAAATATAAAAGCTTGAAATTGTATCTGTATTCATTCCTATAAAATCAAGAATGGCTAATAATGTATAAAATGGGTACGCGGGAGAAATAGTGTTGAGCTGTCCTTGACCATGTTGATTAAACCATACATAAAAATACTGAGAAAAATGTTCGGAAGGTTTTAATAATTGATAAAAATCTCCACCAGCAACTATAGATTCGGAAGGGAAAGAGTTTAACAAAAATGCAATACTAAAAATTAATCCAAAACAAAAAAATTGTTCGAGAAATTTAGATGTGAGTTTTTTATTAAAAATCATAAAATTTATTTTCTTAAATTGAAACATTACTATTTATTTTTTTTCTTTTTATAAAGAAAAATATTAAATAAGAAATGCAAGCAAAAAAAGAAATCCCGGATATGAGAACGCTAGCATAAAAATATGATTGGGGTTTAAAATAAAGTGATAAAGCAACATTAATACTTCCATCAGGATTTTCTTCCCAAGAATCTTTCGGAAAATTTTCTTTTATATATTTAGGATCAATAGTCCATTTATTTGCATAACCATTAAAAACTCTATGAGTATCTTGGAAGAAATCCTTCTTCCATAGAACGTTAAAAATAGACCAGTCAGTACCAGGATAAAATTTCCAACCATCATGAAAAGATTGTAAGAATTCCACATCAGTTTTTTTACTTAAGTGAGATACCTTAATTTCGTATTTTAAAGGGCTAACTTTATGAACAATTACATTATTATCTTTATCAGAAAAAATAACATTAGAATTTTCATTATCAAGCTTATTTATAAACAATGTTCCAACCGATGAATTATAAATCTCTTTTAAAGAATTATTAAAATAAATTTCTTCGCAAGATAATTCTTTATTATTCTTAATAATATCTTTTCTGATAAGGAAATATCGAATATTCATTAAATCAACATCGGATCCATTGTTGATAAAATTGTATTTCTTCAATGATCTTCCAAAAGTCAGTCCATTACCATAGATAACCGGCCTTTCTATAATTTCTCCTAAAATATCAGGACCATTAAGACCAAATCCGTTACCATAATCAAAATTAGTAAAAAAACTTTCATCTGGGCACATGAAAATAGATCCGTCGAGACGATCTCTATTTAAAATATTTGCTATATTTTTATACTCCTCCGGAATAACTACAATTCTTTGAAATCCATCGCCTATTCTTTTTTCAATAATAGGAATGCCTGAAAAAAATATTCCTACTTGCAAAATAATCAAAAAAGATATGAAAGAAATAACTAACTTATTTTTTCTATACAACAAGGTGAAATATCCAATAATTAAAGATAAGATTAAAATAATTGGTAATCCGAATTTAGTATCTGGTGTTCTAAAAAGAGCGAGAACTGGTACTTTTTCATAAAGATATTCATTCAGACTTCCTAATGGCAATTGATTTGCCTTTGCCATAAAAAGAGCGATCAGTAAAGAAAATATAATAAAAATAATGAAATACTTATCCTTTATGGTTTTGTTTTTAAAATTATAAAACATACCAAATAAACCGCATATCCACAAAGTATATATAGACCCTATGGCTAGCCATGATTCATAATAAGGATAATAAGAATGAAAAAATCTTCCAAACCATATTTTATCAAAAAAGTATTCAAGAAAAAGCCTAAAAATACCATCTAATCCAGCATCAGAAAAAATAAAGGCATTTGAGGTACTTTCTATCCAATATTTATCTGTATATCCATGAGCAAGAAAAAGAAGTAAAATAAAAGGAGCTGCTAGAAATATAACAACAAAAAAAGATATTATTAATAATTTAATTTTATAAAAAAATATAGAGAATCCTTTTAGGGAAGTAACTACTAGATATGAAACTAAAAAAGGTAAAAACATTGCTAAGAAAAATGGTCCCGTATTTACTAAGAAAGATATAAATAATCCAAATGTTATTCCTTGATAAATAATTTTCGTATTATCAAATAATAATGTCTTTATAAAAAATTTAAGAATCAGAGGTGCTATAGCAAAAAGAATAAATAAAAAATCAGAAATTCCTGCGTGCCATGTTATTATCATGTATAAATTAAACGTGTAGAAAGTTGCTGCTAAAAATGATTGCTTATTAACATTTTTAAAATCAAGAATATTATATATCCCTTTAAATGACCACCAAGAAAAATACCAAATAAAATTTATAGCTACAAAATACAAAATTAGCTGAACATTTTTTGAATTAAAACCCGCCTCAAACAAAAAAAATGATATACTTCGGGGAAAAAAGGCTGTTCCTTGCCACAAAAAATCAGCAAAACCAAAATTACCCTCATTCCAAAGAAAAAAAAATTCTTTATCCGCCCTAACTTTATCATGATATACAGGACTATCGTGAACTACAAGAAAGCCATCCTGTAATTTATAATTCAAAAAATATATAAAAACGGAGCTCACTAAAAATGGGAAAACCCAAAAAAATATTCTTTTAAATTTAAAAAGCATATACAAATTGATAATTTTTTTGTTATAGCATATCAGTAAAAAGTTTTATAAAATCTTCTATTCTAGCGTGATATGTATGCTCTTTTAAAACTCGCTTTCTCCCCGCTTCTATAATTTCTCGTCTTTTTTCTGGATTTTTCAGATAATATTCTAATTTTTGTACATAATCATCATCATTTTTTGCAATGATTATTTCCTCACCTTCTCTGAAATATTTTCGTATACATGCGACATCATCCGTTATCTCAAATCCTCCACACAAAGGAACTTTAAATGTTCTGTCATTACAATCTCCTCCAAATTTTTTTTGATACTTTTCATGAACATTTATGGAAATGGTGGAAGATGAGTAGATTTTTCGCTCATCCTCAAGTTGGAGTTTTGGTTTTTGGAAAGATCTAAAGTATGGAACATTATAATACTGACCAACTTTTTGAGTAAATCCCAATACCCTATCTTTTAAAGTCCAATCTTGTCCGTAAAGTTTTATGTTATATTTTTTCTGAAGTGGAAATATTATTTTTTTGAAAAAATCGCGTTTTTCTGGAAGATAGGTTCCGATATAAGAAATGTCAGCCAAAAAATTTTTGGAATATTCGGGATGATGAAGGGTTTTATCCCCGGCAAGTGGTATAGTATGATGTTTATATCCTGTAATTTTTTCAAATCCTTCCATTCTCAAATCTCCTTCCTCGCATGAATTAAAGTAAACATTCCCATACGTTCCAGATTGAATGAGTTGCACATATTCTTTATTTTCAGAAAGACTTGGCGCTTCATTTATCCTCATTTTAGAGAGGGGTGATGTCCAAAAAGGAGTATTTATGAAAACTTTCATACCTTTCTTTTTTTGTTTTTTGAGAAGGGAAAGATCAAGATATTTCAAATTATAGGCGTTAAGAGATGTAATAAAAATATCAGGAACAATTTTCTCAAATAATTCTTTCTGACTATCATTTGCTGTGAAAGGAATAAATGTATGTCCTAAATCTTCAAAAGCATTTTTATACCCATTATAGATCGTTCTTCCGGCATAAATAGTATCAAGGGAAGGGATATGATAAATAATGTTTAACTTATTTTTTTGCATAAACACAATAAACGGGACTAGTAAAAGAATTTAAACTTATCTTGTAACATAAACGTCTTAATAGTTTGTTTTTGACTTTTTTTTCCGATGGATAAAAAGCAAATGGTTTTTGTGTGATATTTTGAAATTTAAGAGATCTATGAAGTTTATATAATTGTTTTAGAGTATAACTTAATTCATAGCCATAATACTTCTTTAAAATTTCCCCCTTTAATATTTTAATATGAACATACTCGAAAAATGATTTTAATATTGGGTTATAAGGAATGTTATTATAAAAACGTGACAACCAAAATAAATTAAAAGCTGGAATAGTATTAAAAACTACACCATCTTTTCTAAGAACTCGTCTCAATTCTTTTAAAATACCCAATGTATCACTCATGTGTTCTATGACACCTCCTCCATAAATATAATCTATTGAATCACCCAGAATCGGCATCTTTGTTATATCTGAATGAATAAGAATGTATTTCTTAAAACCTTTTTCTTTTAAGTGTGCTTGAAGGCTAAGCAACATCGGATAATTAAAATCAACGCCAACGAAAGTAACGTCGTGTTTTTCCATTAAATATTCTCCGATATGAGCGGGTCCGCAACCGATTTCTAAATAAATAGTTTTTTCATTAAATTTATATGTATCTTTTATATAAGAAATATGATCTTTCAATTTATTATCAATAAAATCTTTTTTATCTTTTCTTAATTCGTCAAGATTAAAATTATAAATATTTTCCCACGCTTCTTTGGAAATACTCACATCTTTTCCTAATTTAATATCTGTTACCCAGATACCATTTTTATCTAGGGAGGCTTTTTTTAAATCAATAATAGTATTTAGTTTTTTCATAAAAGTAAATTATTAAATATATTTTCATAATCAAATGACTTTGCGTATTCGTGACATTTTTCTCTACATTGTTGATTAATATCTTTCTTGAGAAACTCTACTACTTTATCAGTTATTTCTTGTATATCTTCAGAAATAACGTAACCACAACCTTTTTCTTGTATTTCTCGAGCATTCCATGAAACATCTGTAAAAAGAAGGGGTACGCCACATGCAATATACGTCTTTACTTTTCCAGGATCAGCATAATAAGTCCATGTATCAAGTTTCTTAATGTATGGTGCGATAGCAATAGCAGACTTTGCTACCTCATCTTCTAATTTTCGAATATCATCAATCTTTCCCATAAAATTACAATATTTTGAAACCTTTTTTTCTTTTGCTAGTGAAATCAGTTCATTTTTATACTTCCCATCTCCAATAATTTTGAATCGAAAGTCTGGTATAGTTTTAATAATTTCTGAAATTGCCATTATTACTAATTGAGCACCTTGTTTTTCTAATAGATGTCCCATAAAAACCAAAGTATTTTTTTCACATTCATCGAAAGAATATGTGCGTATTTCTTGTGTCCACATGCCATAAGGAATAACTTTGTGTTTTCGATAGTCATCTTTTTTGATACCAAGAAATTTCTCTCTTGCTTCTACCATGCGAGGAGAAAGATCCCACATTTCATCTGAATTTTTATATCCCCAAATATTAATACGATGATATATTTTGTTTTTTATTCCTTCTTGAAATCTAGATTCGGGAACGAAATCAATGGCCCAAAAAATAGTTTTTTGGATCTTTCCAAAAAATCGCAAAATATTTCCAAATAAAACGCATAATCCATCCATCCCTATATAAACATCCCATTTAACAGAAGAAAATGCTATCCATTTCAAAGTAAAAAATATTTCTTTGGCATATAAAAAAGGTTCGAATACATTCTTATAATCCTTCGTTCTTTGTTCTTTATGAATTTGTCCCTTTTTGTACCAAGTGTAATAACTACAACGATCTTTGGCATCTGAAAAGCTGTGTCGTATATGAAGAACATTTTCAAACTTTTCCCGATTAAGAAAATTTACTAATTCATCATCGGGTTGAGTAAGAAATTTATGAGCTACAATGACAATATTTTTTTTATTTTCCATAGCTCTTTCTAAACCACTCATACGTTCTTTGGATACCTTCTTCGAGTTCAATGGAATGCTTCCAACCGATTTTGTGTAATCGAGAAACATTTAGAAGTTTTCTTGGTGTGCCATTGGGCTTTTCCGTATCCCAAATAATCTTTCCAGAAAAATTTACAACTCCTTTTATTGTCTTGGCAAGTTCTTTGATAGAAAGATCTTTGCCTGTACCAATATTAACAATTTCAGAATTTTCATACGTATTCATAAGGAATACAAGAGCATCCGCTAAATCATCTACATACAAAAATTCTCTTTTTGGAGTTCCTGTCCCCCATAGAATAACTTCTTTTTTGTTGTTTACTTTTGCCTCATGGAATTTTCGTATCATCGCAGGGAGTACGTGAGATGTTTCTTTGTCAAAATTATCTCCTGGACCATAAAGATTTGTTGGCATTACAGAAATAAATTTTGTATTATATTGTTCATTGAAACTTTGACACATTTTTATTCCAGCAATTTTGGCAATAGCATACGCATCATTTGTTTCTTCTAATAGTCCGGTAAGAAGATATTCTTCTTTTATTGGCTGAGGAGAAAGTTTTGGATAAATACAAGAGCTTCCTAAAAAAAGAAGTTTTTTTACCCCACTTTTCCAAGAAGAATGAATGATATTATTTTGAATTTGAAGATTCTCATAAATAAAATCTGCCTTGTATTGTTTATTTGCAAGAATTCCTCCAACTTTTGCTGCAGATAAAAAAACATATTCAGGCGTTTCCTTCTGAAAAAAATTATGTACAGCATGCTGATCCAAAAGATCCAATTCCTCTTTTGTCAAAAGGATTATATTCTTATAATTTTCCTTTTTTAATCTTCTTACGATAGATGAGCCCACTAATCCAGTATGTCCGGCAACAAAAATTTTTGCTTTTTTTTCCATATACAATATTATTTCATTTTTTTCACCATTTCTTCATCAGCCTCTGTCATAATCTTTACCAATTCATGAAATTTTGTTTTTGGTTCCCATCCTAATTTTTCTTTTGCTCGAGAATAATCTCCTATAAGAAGATCGACTTCCGTTGGTCGAAAATATTTAGGATCAATTTCAATAATAATTTTTCCAGTTTTTTTATCTCTCCCCTTTTCCTTTATTCCCTTTCCTTCCCATATCAAATCTATACTCAAATGTTTTGCTGTTTCTTCTATAAATTCTCTTACCGTATGCGTTTCATTGGTCGCTAAAACATAGTCGTCCGGTTTGTCCTGCTGAAGTATTCTCCACATCCCTTCTACATAATCTTTGGCATATCCCCAATCTCGTTTAGAATCAATATTTCCAAGATAGAGTTTTTTATCAAGTCCATGTTTAATGCGTGAAAGTCCACGAGTAATTTTTCGGGTTACAAAGGTCTCTCCTCTTCTTGGAGATTCATGATTAAAAAGGATTCCATTACAAGCGAAGATTCCATAACTTTCTCGATAATTTTTCGTTATCCAGTACGCATATACTTTAGCACAAGCATAGGGAGATCGTGGGTAGAAAGGTGTCGTTTCTTTTTGGGGAATTTCTTGAACTTTTCCAAACATTTCGGAGCTTGATGCTTGATAAAAACGTGTTTTTATTCCGCTATCCTTAATAGCATCGAGAATCCGAACCGTTCCCAAACCAACTACATCTCCTGTATATTCAGGAATATCAAAACTCACTCGAACATGGCTTTGTGCTCCAAGATGATAAATTTCATCTGGTTGTATTTTCGTAAGAAGTCGAGAAATATTACTGCTATCAGAAAGATCTCCATAATGAAGAAAAAGAGATGCTCCATTAATATGTGGATCATGATAGAGATGATCAATTCGCTCTGTATTGAAAGTAGAAGCCCGTCGAATCATTCCATGCACTTCATAACCTTTTTCAAGAAGAAGTTCCGCAAGGTAACTTCCATCTTGTCCAGTTATACCTGTAATAAAGGCTTTTTTCATATTAATTATTTCTTATTTTATCAAATATCCAAATCTTTATTTTCGGTGGGATAATAAAAATAGAGAAGAATTGAAATAAATTATACATTTTATCAAAAAAACTCATTGAGTAATATTTGGTTTTGGCGTATTTTTTTCGTATTTCCAAAGTACTGAGTTCAATTTTTTTGAGTTTGGTAAATGTCGCAGAGTTAGGATGCTCTCGATAGCGAATAACTATTTCTTGAAGATTGGCAAATTTATAGCTCATCCCTATACGAAAAGACATATCAATATCTTCCGCGGGAGGATATTTAAGATTATAATCCCCCACTTCTCCAAAAATCTTTTTGCGAATAATCGATGCTGGTTGAGCTACGGGAGAATAAAGAAAAATTTTTTCTCTCAAAGACTTATCATGAGCGTCATATTTTCGCAAACCTACAATACCAGAATCATCAAACATTTCTAGAAACCCACCCAGTATACCAACTTTTGGATTTTTTTCCATAAATCGATATTGTTTTTCTATTCTTTCTGGCAAGGAAATATCATCTGCATCTTGCCAAACAATGTATTTTCCCTTTGCTTTTTTTATACCTTTGTTTCGATTTCCAGCGATACCAAGATTTTTTTCATTATCAATAACGATAATTCGAGAATCTTTCTTCGCATATTCTTGAATAATTTTGAGAGTATTATCTGTTGATTTATCATTAAGAATGATAAATTCAAAATCTTTGAAAGTTTGATTTAAGATACTTTCTATAGTATCTCCGATATATTTTTCTGCATTGTATGCGGGAGTAATGACAGAAACTAATGGATTTTTTTTCATATACAATCACCATTTTTTAAAATAAAATCAGCCACTATTTTTCAATTCAGCGAGGTAATTTTTTAGAAACACCCAACAAATTTTATTTATGTCTCAGAAAATAATACCATTTTTCTTTTCCTAAAGCAAAATCACAATATTTTCTTAAGAATGTCTAGCTTTTGTTTCATAAAGGGGTGGAGCTTGTCGTCAAGAATATCAAACCATTTTGCATCTTCGAATTGGGTAGGGTCGAATTTCCAAATAGCAGATTCTCCCAAAACATAGCCAAAGAAACTATTGAGTGAGTGCATAGCTACTCCGTCAAATCTCGAGTCTTCGAAAAATTCGTCTATCACTCCCCCGAAAAAAAGATCATTCTCTTCTAGTGTGAGATGGAGTTCTTCTTTGGCTTTGCGCATGGCGGACTCTGTAAGGGATTCTCCTTTATGAATTCTTCCTCCCAAAGCATAATAATATCCTTGAGCTGGTTTGTTCTTCCTAAGAAACAAGAGAACTTTCGTTTTGTCCTGATGAAAGATCACAATGTCCACCGTAGGGATAGGCATTATTTCCATTATTTTCTTATAGTCTTCGTCTGGGATAAAAGAATGTTTTGTGTTTTTTATTAACATAGTTCTTAAGAGTTTTTTCTTAGACTTTGAGAGTATTTTCGAATAATTTTTTCGTATTATGCAAAAAGAATATCATACATTCAGATATACTGTCATCTTCGAGATGGATTTTTCTGGGAGGAATTTCTGGGATTATTTTTCGGGAGGGATTTTTGATTAAGCTGTCTCCCCGCCTCCGCGAGGATGGAAAGGTGTAAGAAGAACAGAAGAAGACAAGCTGAAATATTTTTACTTTTCTCCTGTACAATTATACAAGATATGAAAGAAGTATTAGGATTTACTTTCGGTTTATTGTTATTGACACCTAGGGAGGGAGTTGCTAAAATAATCGTACAAACATGAACCGAACACCGACCGTATGGCGGGTCTCCGAAAGGATAGGTTCTTCCCCCTTCAATGGGGGTTTTGTTTTTTTAAAGACGACTCAGTATATTTTTTGTGAGAAGTTTTTTGACTATTGAAAGAGCCCATACATCTCCTTCCTCAGCGTCTCTAATAAGTCCGCACATAGCATCTACGAGTCGGATAAAAGCATTATTTTCATCCTTTTTCACACCTCGAATTTTCCTTGCGTGAATATGAAGATCTCGTAATCCTTTTTTAAAAATATCAACTTCTTTTTTCTTAAAGCCATCGATAAATAATGTTGCTTTGTATGGTTTCCCTTTTGATTTTTTCAATATCGCTTTGGCGCAAAGGAGTGAAGTAAGATCTATATATTGGACAGTATCTTTGAAGACACCGAAGAATAGAGAATATCGAGCCATCTTCCACTCGAGAAGTTGTTCTATATATATTTGTCTAAATTCATATTTGGAACCATTCCACTTGGAATTCTTTTTACCACTTTTCTTTTCAATATCGAAAAGGAATGACTCGAGCTGAGACCGTTCTTTCTCCGTGACAAAAGCACTTACCACAAAAAATTTACCATGAGTATCTTGACCTGATTCATCCGCATAAAGATATAATTTCTTTTGCTCTTGCGTCATATTTTCCACATCTTTTCAGAATTTTATATCGCAAGACGTTTGGCAAGTTCTTCATTGACTCTTTCTGCACCTCCTGCGAAAGGATGAGAAAGATCTTTCCATGTAAACCAGAGAATGTTCATAGTTCTTTCTATCGGTTTGATTTCGTATTATGCAAAAAGAATATCATACATTCAGATATACTGTCATCTTCGAGATGTATTTTGCGGGTAAAGATTTCTGGGATTATTTTTCGGGAGGGATTTTTGATTAAGATGACTCCCCGCCTCCGCGAGGATGGTAAGAAATGGTGCGGGGAAGAACAGAAGAAAGTGCAGTGAGAAAGTAATGTAAAATAGAAAACAATTCTTTCTGAAAGAAAGATAATAAAAAAATTCAAACAAAAAAAACCAGCCTTTTTCAAAACTGGTTCATCTTCATTCATTTCAGTATTTCCCGCGTCCTTGCGGGAAGTCTCTCGAGAATCATCGAAGATAAAAACTCATCGTCCTTTCCACTGTAGGAAACTCTCCACAGCTAGATTGGATAGTAACACGATATGATCTCCATCCTCCATCTCCAAGTTTGATATTGTCGTTCTCGACTCTCTCATGTCCGGATTGATTCACGGAAAGAGGATCGATCCCGTCTCTATCTCTATAGGAGTTAGAATTAATGTAGTACTTTGCTTCAGCACCACACGACATTGTTTTGTTTCCCGTATTGGTGAAGGTAACATTAGGATGATAACGTTTCCCTTTGCTCCCTGTTCCACCATTACGAACTACTTTTCCATCATAGTCTACCCAGAGATCAGTGATGGTGATACTAGGTTTCCATGGAACTATCGTAAAGAGTGCACTCTTGCAATTATTGCTCTCATTGAGTTCTGGAAGCCAACCTTTGGAATCTACACAGCACGTATAGGTACGTGTTCCTGTATTTCCCAGTTTCCATTTGCTCCAGACGACTTCACGATATGTTTGTCCCAAAGAAATATCATCTATTCCTAGCGTATCAGTATCTCTTTCTGTTCCATCCATACGGTGAGAAACTTCTACGTTGATAGGAGCATTGATTTCTCCTGTGCTCATTATCTCACAATAGGGATACCACTCTCTATCTTCTAAGAGTATTGCACCATTTCGGTATATGGCTCCTGTACTGGGATCAGAGAAGAAAACATCAGTGATGCTGTAGTCAGGTTTGAGATTTGAAATCTCAAATCGTTCTACGCGACTGGTATTATCTCCTTCATCATATTCTTCGACTTCATCTCGATAATCGGTTTCTGTGCGAAATGCAATCGAAGAGATGCCATTTGGAATAGTGTATTCCTTCGTTTCCGTGATAGTTTGTCCCTCATCAAGTTTAGAAATGGTAATGTACCCAGTATCAAACTGAGTCCAAGGACCATCATTGGAACTTACGGAGTAAGCGATGTCTATAGTGTCGGCATCGTTTCTCGTTTTCCAGTTTCCTGCATCCCCTCCTTCAGCTTGCACTGCAACGCGGACTTTTACTTTCATTCCAGAAAGGATTGAGTCACGTCCAGCATAGAGTTCATTGCCGTCAGCACCAAGAATGTCAGTATCTTGGGTAAGATTGACAGGGTCTGTGGGAGTTGGATTGATGTTACCACCACCACCTCCACCATCACCTGTACATTCATTGCTGCATAATCCAGTGAGATCACACTCTACAAGCTCATCCGTAAGAATATAGAGAAAGCCATCGGGATAACCATGGTCAGACGGTGAAAGAATTCGCGTGCCATATGTGAGCCACTCATTACCATTATCTGATGTTGGCCAGTTATATTCCGAAACCGTCACTGTTTTTCCATCTTTAGCAACAGATTCCACCCAGGCCACATGTCCAAATGTTCCTCCAACCGAAGAATCCCACCATGCAATTGCATGATCAATCTGTACTGTAGAGATGGTATGATTGGACAACTTCCATACATTCTTCCATGGATAAGAATTCCAATCATTAATACCTTCTTCTTCATTCACTTCTGGAAGAAGTGGATACCGACTGAACACACCAGGAATACGATCCCCAACAGCATTTTTCCACTGGTGGGCATCACCCCATCTATCCGTTTCCGGATCTCCAAAAATGGAAAAACTATTGCAAAAAAGTGGATTTGTTGGTGAATGGGAGTCTGCCCATTCATTAATCTTATAGGCGACATAGGAAGTGCAGTTGCACTGGGAAAATTTGTAAATATCAGCCCAATAACTCTCACTGGGAAGGTAATTCCCATTTTTGTCGTATACTTTCTGAAAGTTATCTCCCTCCAATGTCCACTGTCCTATAGGACAAGTTGAATATGGATACGCACCGAATACTCCAAAAGTAAACAGCATAAGAAAAACAGCAAAAGATAGTCGTTGCATGACTATAACTCCTCTTGTGTGATTTATTAATGAACCATTTTGGTTCACCTGAGAGAATCTCTATTTCTATAAAAATCCTCATAAGATGAACCTTGTCATAGTCTTCTAAAGAAACCTCAATGAACTCACGAAAGCTTCGAATATTGGAAGAGAGGAAGAATAATCGTATTGCCAATATTCTGGACCTTCTTTTTCTCGGAATTTTATCATGAATACTCTATTTTCATTGGATATGAGATATGCGTGATCAATGTACCAATATTCAAGGTCGTCGGAAATTTTCTTTAAATAATAGAAAAAATTATTTCCTATTTTTTTATTCTCTTCAATAATGTCATAATTATCATTATATTGATTTCTTGGATTTTCTATATTATCTGCATACCAAGATTGTACATCTTTACTTGAATCCATTAGAGCAATAGTAAAATATAATTTATTATTACTATCAATAGGCGCTCTTTTAATCATAAACATTTTTGATTGTCCTATTTTTTCAATATTCCAATCACTAGGAATTTGCATTTCGAATCCGTATTCTTCATTTCGAAAAGTTTTCCAATTCGATGTATCAATAGTTTCAGTAATAGTTTCTTCATTCTTTTCTTGAGTTTCTTGAGTCTCTGTTTTCTCATTCTCCACAACAGGAAGTGGGGTATTGTAAATTTTCTGCATTGCAAAGACTCCTAATGCTAGAAAGGCAATGGCTATAAGAGAAATAATTGATATGGTTCGGGTCGAGAGTTGTTTCATAAGGTATTTAAAATAATGTACGAAAAATATACCTAAAATATGGCTTTACGTCAAGTTTTTTGATAGTCATATATCCAGTGTCAAACTGAGTCCATGGGTCATCGTCGGTAGCCTATCAACTAACCATTACATCCGAATAAGGTAATCAAAGAAAGATTTACTCTGGAAAACCAGTTTTCAAAACAATGTTTTGAGCAATTTTGTTTCGTATCTTTTTTAACGCTTATATTCTTAGTTATTCCGACAGTCATTATAATAAAAATCCTCATAAGATGAACCTTGTAATAGTCTTCTAAAGAAACTTCAATGAACTCACGAAAGTTTCGAATATTGAAAGAGAGGAAGAATAATCGTATTGCCAGTTTTCAGGACCTTCTTTTTCTCGGAATTTTATCATGAATACTCTATTTTCATTGGATATGAGATATGCGTGATCAACAAAAGAATATTCAGAATCATTTATTACCTTCTTAATATATTGAAAAGAGCTGTTTCCTAACTTTCTATTTTCTACGATAGGATAACTTTTTTTATTAGTATTTTCCACATTATTTCCAAACCACGTTATTGGGTTTTCCGTAGAGTTAAAAACAGCAACGGTAAATCGTAACTTTCCATTATCTACACGATCAATAGGTTCCGCAGTAAACCATTCCCCTCCTATGCCGGGAGGAAAAGGATAGGTGTCTTTATTTATCCCCCAATCACTAGGAATTTGCATTTCGAATCCGTATTCTTCATTTCGAAAAGTTTTCCAATTCAATGTATCAATAGTAGTTTCAAGTATGTTCTCTTCATTCTTTTCTTGAGTCTCTGTTTTCTTATTCTCCACAATAGGAAGAGGAGTATTGTAAACTCTTTGCATTGCAAAAATTCCTAATGCTAGAAAGGCAATAGCAATGAGAGAGATGAAAGAAATTGTTCGAGTGGAAAGCTGTTTCACAAATATATATTTGGCTCTTATTAAAGAATATATGTAATATACTAAGGGATGTCAAAATTTGAAAGAAAAAGCACAATACATTCCTAAGAATATCTAGCTTTTGTCTCATAGAGGGCTAATTTTCTCGAGAGGAATTTTTGATTAAGCTGACTCCCCACCTCCGCAAGGATGGCAAGGCGAAGACGTTGATCAGCCTTTGGCTGGACAGAAAATGATACAGGGATAATAAGAAGGTGTATTTTTCTCTCCCTTAGGAAAAGGGAGAGGTGGAGAGGGATTTTCTTGGAGTTTAATTCCTACTCTCAATAAACTTATAAATACTTATAAAAACTCCATCTATATTTTGCATCACTTCTGTATTTGTAAATCGAAGAATCGAGAGATTTTTTTGCTTTAAATAAACTTCACGAACACGATCTTTCTTTATGAGCTGTCCTTTTTCGAAATGTCCCCCTCCGTCTATTTCAATAACAAGATGTATTAATGGTGCGATAAAATCAACGATATAATTTCCAATAATTTTTTGTCTAAAAAATTGAATATTACAAACTTGTTTTTTTCTCAATCTTTGCCACATTCTTACCTCTGCCTCTGTCATAGATTTTCTCAGTTTTCTGGCTATTTGATTGAGATTTGAATCATATTGACGCATACTTTTGTGGATTTTCTTGGGACTTAAGTATGATGTCTGGAATACAAATCCCTCCCCCTCGATGACTCGGGTACTCCCTTTTGGCAAAGGGAGAGAAGAGGGAGGGAAAAACTCGTAATACTCTTTTGGCAAAGGGAGAGAAGACCAGTTTATGTTGTTTGCCGACAAAGGCGAATCCTTTACCCAATTCAAGAACAAAGTTTGTAATATTCTTAATAAGAGCATTCTCAAGATCACGCTCTTTGGCGGATTCTTCCAAGTTCAAAAAATCCAAAACATAATTCTCCTTAAAAGATTCTTTGATAAGAGTTATATTTCGATCATTAATCGTAGAATCAAAATTACTTACAAGCGTACCCTGTCGTTGATACAGATTCAAAGAAATCTGATGATCAAGAATAACCCGAGACCAAGAATTTTCAATAGTCTTTTGTATATAAAATTCAGCTTCTTTTTTATCTCTAATTTTATCTAAAATAAGCCGGATATGTCCCCAAGGAATTTGTGCCACAAGCTGTGGCATTTTTGCATTTTTTCCAAAGAAAATATACAAACTTCTCATATAATTGAGATTTCGACGAGAAAAACCTCTTAATTCGGGAAAAATTCTTTTCAAATCAGCTTCAATCTGTCCAATAAAATCTTCACCCCAATTTGATTTTTTTTGTTTTTCTACAATTTGCTTTCCGATAAAATAATAAAGGCTAATAAGCTCACTATTTATACTCCGAATGGCTTTATTTCTCGCTCGTTGTACACCCTCTTTTATCTTTTCTATAAAAGATTGGTATTCTTTAGTAATTAAAAAATTGCGATCCATACTTTCTTTGCATGTAAAAATTCAAATCTCATTTTTCTGGTTAGTATACTGACGTAAATATGTACTATTTTGGTCAGTAATGCAATATTTTTCACTCTACTTCTCTCCCTTAGGAAAAGGGAGAGGTAGAGAGGGATTTTCTTAGTTTTTCAAATTCGGAGAGATTTCTCGGTTCGCCTCACTTACTCGAAATAACGGAAAAATGAAGAGGGTGATCTCTCGAATGAAATCAGAGGAAAAATAGAAATATAATTTTTAACTAGCGCCACCGCCACCTCCTCCACCTCCACCACCTGCTGATCCTCCCCCACCAGAAGCTCCACCTGAAGAGCCTGATGAACTTGCAAAAGCTGATGAAAAACTTGAGCTAAGTGATGCGGAGAACGCCCCCGCGGAAAAAGCTCCTACAGATCCAGACGAAACAAAAGAAGAGCTCCCCGAGGTAGACATTGTTGGGGATGTATGCCAATCAGGATTGTTCACCACGATACCTTCGAAACGTTTCGCCCATTGCCTCTCTATACCAAAAATCATAGCGTATGGAAGAAGTGTATAAAACATGTCAGGTGTAAGTTCTTGGACACGATACCGTTCTGTTTTGTAGAGAAATTCTTTAAATCCTAACCATTTCTCTTTTTCTTCATTTCCTTCTGGCGTGAGTTTCACTTCAAACCAAATGAAGTATGAAATAAGAGCAGATGCCCCCAAAAGAGTAGCTATCAAGAAATGCCACGATCCCCAAAAACCTATAAAGGAAGAGAGGAAAAAAAGACCGAAAAAGAAAAATATAAGTCCTGTTTTTCCATATGATTCTTTCTTAAGGGAATGGTTATGAAAACCGAGCTGAGCCACTTCATCAAAAAAACTTTTTTGGAGAGCTTGAAATTTTCTATACATCATTTGTCGCTTAAGTTCATCTTCTTTCTTAATTTCTCGAGTTGAAAACACACCAGCCCTTCCAGAAAAAAGCACCGAGAGAAATTCTTTTTCAAATGGGCGTAATATGTCTTTCGCGTTATCTTTTATGAGAAAAAGTTTATATTCTTTTTTCTCAAATCTCCCCTTATTCTTATCTTTTGTAAAAGAAATAACTCCTATACCTATAAACACACACAATGCCAAGATTTTCAGAAAAACATCTTCTGTAGGCATCATGACAAAAATAATTTGCCCCACGAAAAAAGCACCGATTATTCCTGGAAGAAAGATAAGATATTTCATCCATGCTTGTACAGGTTCTTCTTCTATTTTTACATGTCCACGAACAGCGAGATCTATAATGGTAGACGCCCATGTCTTAGAAGAAATTTTCTCTTTCATAATAACTTCTCCTATTGCTGGAGGTAAATGATGAGGAGGCTCGTATTCGGCGATGATCGTCCCTCGTCCTTTATTGTATTTTTCACTCATATACCAATATCCAAGACAGAAAATAAGAGTAATAAGCCAAATAAGAACACCGAGAATATATCCCCAGTATAAAGAAAAGAGACTTTCCCAATAAGCTCCACGATCAATGATTCCCCGAGGAAATCCGAAAGCTACGGTAAAATCTGCCCCCGATTGAAGCTGTGTTGCACTGGCAAGAGCTGTTTTTTCATTGAGAATTTCTGAGAAAGAACTTTCATCCCCTTGAAGGTATTCTTTTATTTTTAGTGTGTTCATTTCACTTTCTTCAGGAAGAGAGATTTGTACCGTAGAAGAAGCAATAGCGACATCATAATCGGTAAGAATATTCCAATACAATTCGTCTTTATCATCGAAAAAAGAAAGGGCGCCAACGACGGTATATTCTAGAGTGAATGTTTTTGTTTCATCTTGTGCATCAAAAAACCACCAAATTTTCATAAAACCTCCAGATTTTTGGTAGTTATAGTTTCCTTCAAGTCCAGGTATGTATTCTTGCGAAAGATTTTTTTGGTACGAAAGATTTACCCCTCTCTCATCATAGACAGCTATATCTCGAATAGCGTCTGTTCCATTGAGGATAATTTCTCGATAGCCTTTATGAAATTCTCCAGAAAATTGAAATACCTGCTTTTCTCTTACAAGGATCGTTGCGTCTTTGTTTATATCAATATCAACATCAATACTTTCATATGTATATGACTTGGCCCAAACAAGTAAAGGCATCCCAAAGAAAAAGAAAACGCTAACGCATAGTATTCTCCACCAGTGTATTTTTTTCATATATTTTTATTATTTTTTTAAGTATACACCTTTAAGGGAATTTCTTTGCATTTTTTTGTGAAGTGAAAGAGAGGAAAAATTTATGACACAATCTCATATCATTATACATACAGGGAAGGAAGGATAAAACGATATTCGCCACCCGAACACAAAATTCGGATGGCGATACGTCTTCTGATAACTCACAATTTTTTGGATTGCGATGATTCTATCTTTGGTATCCATTACCAGCTTTACCCATACCAAGTTCTTCCATTAGAGCACGTGCTCCCTCATGATTTCCATTCTTTTTCATTTCATGCGCTTGGCGAAGTTTCTGAAAATTTTCTTCTGTCATGGTTTGTGCTATAGGACGATCTCCCATCACTTCTTTCCATGCATTGAAATCTCCGGATTCCATGGCGTTGTAGGTAGCCTGTCTGTCTTGAGAAGATTTCATCTTACCCATACCTCCACGACCATCTCGCTCAGGAAATCCAAGCTCTTTTCTCAAAGCGTCAGCTTCTTCAAACTTCCCCTCATTTTTGAGCGTATGCATTTTCTGTATCTTCAAAAATTCTTCTTCGCTGACATCTTTGTGCATAGGACGAGAGACATTTTCTCGAGCCTTGAGAAATGCATTGTAATCCCCAGATTCGATAGCTTTTCGCACTACTTCTCGAGATTCACTTTTCTCCCCTTTCGAAAAGAAAGCATCTGCTTGTGTCGCACTTATTCCGAGGACGGTACCGGCAAGAACGGTAAGAATCGAACCAGCAAAAATACTCTTTGTATCAAACTTCATAGGACATTATTTTAACTTTATTACTATGTATGAATCGCACATAGGTTGGCCAGACCTTCACTCTTTTATATGCATACGGTGATACATTTCTTTCATAAGAGAATGAGTAGGCACAAACTTCGCGTTTTTTGTGTGAAGGAAAAAATCCAAAATTGCGATATACAAAATTCATTGGACTTTCCTTGTGTTTTTCTGTAAAGTGAAAGAGAAGAAAAATTTATGACACAATCTCATATCATTACTACTATTCAGAAAGAGGTGAAGAACTCTCCATATCGAAAAGATATTCGGGAGGTTTTTCTTTTTGGATCATATGCATACGGAAGTCCAAAAGATGAAAGCGATATCGACCTTCTTTTCGTATTTGAACCCAAAAGTTCGATAAGCTTTTTTGATCTCGTTGAAATCCAGAGTAAAATGGAAAAAAATATTGGAAAAAAAATAGATCTTCTTACACCAGAAGCTCTTAATGAGAACATAAAGGAAAACATACTTTCTAAAGCTCAAAAAATTTATGGATAGAAACAAACTTCATCTATACGATATTTTACAAGCTATAGAAAAAGTTGAACGTTATTTGAACAATGTTGATTTTGTTCATTATAGTCAAGATGAAATACTTACAGATGCTATAGCAAGACAACTTGGCATTATGGGTGAAGCCACAAATCGTCTTTCACAAGAATTTCGTGAAAAATATCCAGAGCAAATTCCTTATAAAAGCATGATCGGCATGAGAAACTTTCTTGTTCATGATTATGCAAAAGTTGATCGAAAAATACTTTGGGAAACGGCCAAAAAAGATCTTCCTAACCTCAAAAAATCTGTTTCTTCTCTTTTGAATCAATTAAATGAAAAAATTTGAGGCTTACGTAAAGCTAATTTTTCATCAATTCTTTTTTAAATTTTTCTCTCTAAAATTAGAGTATCTGACTTAGAGAAAAAACACTCTTTTTATTTTGTTTGAGTAAGGTGATGTGGTACTTGAGATATTTTTGCACGTTTACAATTCTTTTATTTTTCCTCGAAAATATTCAATGGTTTGTATAAGGCCTTTTTCAAGATCTATTTTTGGTTCCCAGTCGAGCATTTTTTTCGCAAGGGTTATATCGGGTTTTCGTTGTCTAGGATCATCTTGAGGGAGAGGTTTATATACAAGAGTACTTTTACTTTCAGGAATAAGCCGAAGAATTATTTCAGCAAGTTGTTTCATAGTAAATTCTTTCGGATTCCCTATATTTACAGGACCAGTGAAATCTTTTTTATTTTCCATCATTCGCACCATACCTTCTATAAGATCATCCACGTATTGAAAACTTCTCGTTTGTTCCCCATTTCCATAAATGGTTATATCTTCATTTTTTAATGCTTGTACGATAAAGTTTGAAACAACTCTTCCATCTCGGGGATGCATATTGGGTCCGTATGTATTGAAAATTCTTATTACTCGTATAGGAAGATGATGCTGACGAAAATAATCGAAAAAAAGTGTCTCCGCACAACGTTTTCCTTCATCATAACAAGATCGAATACCAACAGGATTTACCCTCCCCCAATAGGTTTCGTCTTGAGGGTGCACCTCAGGATCTCCGTACACTTCACTTGTGGATGCTTGTAGAATTTTCGCCTGAGTTCTCTTGGCAAGTCCTAACATATTAATAGCACCATGTACGGAAGTTTTGGTCGTTTGTACAGGATCAAATTGATAATGAATGGGAGATGCGGGACATGCAAGATTGTAAATTTCATCCACTTCTACATAAAGGGGAAATGTTACGTCATGACGCATAAGTTCGAAGCGAGGATTGTCGAGAAAGGGTAATATATTATCTTTATTTCCCGTGAAAAAATTATCAACACAGAGAACCTCATGACCCTCATGTAAAAGTCGTTTTATAAGATGAGAACCGATAAATCCTGCTCCACCCGTTATGAGAATTTTTTTGTTCATAGAGAGATATAAAATTTTTTTATATCAAGAGAATACCATATATTCGGATTTTATGTCATCTTTTTTCGTTTGGATTGTTCTTTTTTACTCGACAAAGTTATTCAAAAATGGTATCATTTCTCTATGGATATTCAAACATTTATCATACAAAGATCTCATTTTGTCTGGTGGACAAAAAATCCAGGACAGCTCTCAGTCGAATCTATTGTAGAAGCTACTCTTAATTATGGAAATTGGGATGATGTGCAAAAGCTCATTTCTATTTTAGGCATAGAAAAAATTTCCTCGATTTTTCACTCACAAATTGAGCACGAACGATCTAATTATCATCTGAAAACAAAACATTTTTTCACTCTTTATTTTAAAGCTCATGCACCAAGAAATCCTCAACAATAAACAATCATCACTTCTTCCTTTTCTTGGAAAATTTTCTCCTGATTTTGGTTTGGTCGGAGGAACAGCTATTGCTCTCCATATAGGACATAGAGAATCTATTGATTTTGATCTTTTTACTCATAACGAAGATTTTAATGGTGAAAAGATTCTTACAAAATTCAAAAAATTTTCTCCTATAGAAAGAATGTATCGAAATGATAAAAATGAACTTACATTTCTTGCTCAAAATGTTCAAATCACATTCCTTTATTACCCATATCCAATTGAATTTTTAAACGAATTTCAACATGGTATACATCTTCCTGATCTTTTGACTCTCGGTGCTATGAAACTCTATGCATTGGGACGTCGAGCTAAATGGAAAGACTATGTTGATATGTATTTTATTCTTCGAAACTTTCATTCCCTTTATGAGATAATAGCAAAAGCTCAAAAAATATTTGGAAATGAAATTAATGAAAAAATACTTCGTGAACAACTTTGTTACTTTGAAGATATTGATTATACAGAGTCTGTAACCTATCTTCCAGAATTTAAAACTTCTAATGAAACTATAAAGGAATTTCTTACTCAAATAAGTGTTTCATAAAAATACTTTTAAATTTTCGGATAGTTTAGAAAAAATTTAGATTTCGCGAATAACATCGAATTCCTTCAAACTCCCAGTTATTGCCAAACCAATAACTTTTTTGGCTATTCCTTGTTTTTTGAGTTTTTTAGCTACCTCAAAAAAAGTCGCTCCCGAACCAAGTGCGTCATCTATAAGAAGTACGGTATGAAATAATCTTCGTTCTGAAACGAAAAAACTTGTTCGAGCGTTGAGGAGCCGATCTTCTAATTTGGAGAGTGTTTTTTGGGGTACTCGAATCGGACCTGTAATTTTTTGAATTCGTATTTCTGGCAAGGGCAATGCGAGTTCTTTTTTTAACTCGTCCATAAGCTGGACTGTTCGTCGTACAGTAGGAGGAATAAAACAAACCGCATCTACGAAATATTCCTGAAGTATTTTGTACAAAGAAGATTCTGCTACTATCTGAATTATTTCTCTTATTATGTGCTTATCCTGACTTTGTTTGGCATAAAAAAGGAGTTGACCTAATTTTGTTTTGCCAAATATTTCCCATGTATAAAAGTCTTTATAAAAAACAGCATCAAGAGAAGGAGTTGCTCCAAATGTTTGGTGGAATTTCTCTATTCCTTCTATAAAACCATAGTGTTTGAGTTCTTCGTGTTTTTCGTACATATCAGCGTATTCTTTTGCTTTTTGAGAGAAAGAATATTCTTGATATTGAGACCATTTTGAAAAACCCATAACACCTTCTAAACGATTTCCTCCTGGTGTTATGAGAAGAAAATTTTCTTCTATAATTTCTCTTTCTCTTTCAGAAATATTTTCAATATCACCAATAGAAACATTTCCTTCTCTTTCTTGGAGAGGTACATAAATAATTCTTGGAGCTAAACCAATTTCTTGTATCAATCCCTCTTCTATCAAAGATTTTAAATGTTGAAACATTATCTGCTTTTCGATATCGAACGCGTTTTCCAAATCCACAACGGTGGCTTGTTCTCGTTTTTGAATATAAACAAGGATTTTTTCTCTATGGGAAAGCATATTTATACAATTAGTATACAGTAAACGGTTTATTATATACTTTTTATTTTTTCGTTAATGATGCTTTTTTGTTTTTCTAGAGAATTATTTTTTCAATATATAATTTAATATTGTCATCGATCGAATCAGGAACCATATCCCCTTTTGGATTATAAAGTGTGGCTTTTTCATACAAGACATCAGAAAATGTGTGAGCTATTTCCTGTGCTCGCGTTTTTATATCATTTCGAATAAAAATCCCCTCCATTTGACCACTTTCATTGTAAACAAATGTTATACATTTTGATTCTTTATCTGATTCAGAAGAAGTCTCAATCGGTACCAAAAAAAATCCTAGAATACTTCCTACAAGTAAGAAAACGAGAGAGAATACAAATACTTCCAATAGACGACGTATCATAAAAGTTTTTATTCTAGAATTTACGTTGCGGGTAATTATAGAAAGAAATGAAAGAGAGTGAATATGAGGTTTAAACTTTCAAGAATGTAAGTCTCCTACTCCTAAGAATCTACCTAAAAGGAATGCGGAAACCTTTTATTTTTTGTTCTAGGAGGATATACCTTCAAGACAACTTCGTCAATGAAAAAATTTCATTTTTCAACAAAATATAGAAATGTCCGTTTCGAATATTTATTACCTTTGCACATAAGGTTACATTCTCAAAAATTCCTGTTTTTATTTTCTTATAAGCATTTTTGTCATATTCATATCATTCGTTTGTAGTATCTAATAGAGGAGTCCTCTATACATGGCTACGATAAGTTCTCCTTCTTCATTTTCTTTCATAACTTCCAACCTGATTAACAAGGGTCCAAGCAAGAAAGAAGAAAAAACGGCACATACAATTGTATGGCCGTTTTTATAATAATTTGAAACGAATTTTGGGTATTCGTTTTCTCAAGGGTTCGCAAATGAAAAGAGTCTTTCATTCTCGGTATAACTCGAGAAGAATAAATACTACATCTTCTTGAGAAGTTGCCCGTAGAACACGTCTTCTTGAGGGGGCCTCAGAAAAGAATTCAGAATCCTTAAATTCGTCGTGTGTTCTGATCTTTTTTCCTGGATATGCTCTTTTTCTTGTATTTTTTTAGAATTTTCAAGCATCATCTTATGAAAAAATTTTCCTTCGGGGTAGATTTTATGTGCCTGTGTATAGCATTTACCCGCTCCAGCAAGGTCGCCAAAAGATTCACGATCTTGGGCAACGACAGAGAGTGTGGAAAGAAGAAGATTCTCTCGGGCAAGTCTTTCTCCCCCAGTCCAAAGCTCATAGAAGCCCTCAAAAAATGCCACGAAAGGATACGCAACATAATGAAGAATGTTCATTTCTCAGCTCCTCTTTTCGAGTTTATGAAAGGACTCATATTCCCTTTGGGAATATATTCTCTATAACACAAAAATATATATATGGCAAGTCTTTTAAAACAATATCCGCTATTCATCTCTTTGAAAAAGGATACTTATCTCTTCAACTTTGTTTGAATTTATCTAAAAATAAAAAAGCGATACACATCCTTGTGTGATCGCTTTATGTTTATGCCGTTTTCGGCTGATGATGATTCATCTTCGCCCAATTTTCCATCATACGCTGACGGAAAAATGTATTCTGAGGCCGTATGTGAACCGCCTCACGATAGCATTGATCGGCTCCGGCGTAGTCGCCAAGAAGTTGCTTACTAGAAGCTATAAAAGAGAGATTTGAAAGCATTACATTCTCTAATACTAACTTCTCTCCCCCCATAAAAAAAGAAGGGAATGGAAATCCAAAAAGCATGTTCATACTATAACTCCTCTTTTTTTGAAAAAGAACTCGATGGCCCAAAAAAGTAATAACATAATAAAATAAAAATGGCAAGAGATCTAAAAGATTTCCTCTTCCAAAAAAAACAGCACACAATTTTTTGTGGCTGTAAGGGACCTATCTCAGGAAGGTTGCTTGAGATAGCTTGCAAATGAAGGGAATGGTTCTTCTTCTTGTTCCAAATGACAAGAATCTTTTACTCCGGCATAGGCAACTTTTTTTGCCTTTGTTGCAAGCCATATTCTTGCTATTGTCCTCCGAAAATCTCCTTCTTGAGGACGTATATTTATAACTCGATAAAAGCATTTATGAGCCCCAGGTTCATCATTATTTTCTTTCCTATCACAGCCGATAGTAAGAAAAGCTTTGAAGATGAGATTCTCTCGAGCGATCTCTTCTTCGCTCTGAAAAAAATCTTTACGCCTAAAATGACCTCTGAAACCTTGATACATCTTCTACCTCCTATCAAAGTTATGTGTAAAGAAAGAACTTATTTTATTATAGGATTAACACATTAGCGTATTTTTCACAAGAGAATATTTTTTTTATTTTTCGGCTTAATTAAAAAAC
Source organism: Candidatus Moraniibacteriota bacterium (assembly GCA_016699795.1). Classification (NCBI taxonomy): domain Bacteria; phylum Candidatus Moraniibacteriota; species Candidatus Moraniibacteriota bacterium. The sequence goes on along the minus strand of CP065011.1, from coordinate 1,000,289 downwards.
GGCCCTCTTTGTGTAAGAAAGCCGTTATAAAAATTTTACTCTTGCCGAGTAGCATCACTCTTTTCATGAGCGAGAAGCATTATATCTTGCTCTTTCCTGTGATGCGCTTCTTCCCAAGCAAGAAGCATGTCTCGACGGAAAGAGTAATGACCAGGGCAGATATAAATTCTTTTACGATACGCTTTATACGCTCCTTCCAAATCTCCCCTTTCTTCTCTATCTTGAGCAACGACAGAGAGCGTCCGAGAAAAATTTCTCTGTTTTGCTGTAGTGGGATCTTCTCCCCCATAAGAGCATATTCCCAAATCCCATAAAAGGTTTCTGAGTTTTGTGAGCATATTTTTCTGCCTCCTGATAAGGCACTACTGTGAACAAAAAGGACCTTTTTCCTCAAACTGTATAACACAAAAATAAAGAAATAGCAATATTTTTGAAAAGAAAGCTTGCAAAAATAACGTTTTTGGTTTATATCACACAGAGTACCTTTCCATCCCCAGTAAGGAGATTTCGATGAAAAAAACAGTGTTTTTGTCCCTTTTTGTTCTACTTTTTCTTTTTGGTAATGCCTATTCTTACGAAGAAAAAATTTCTTGCATTGAAGATTTCAAGCTAGATAGCACAGAGTCGATGATTTCTGAGCGGTTTCCCGAGTATCTTTATGAATGTCTCCGAGAGATCGACAGAGAAATTAAAAAGACAAAAGATTTGTCGATTATACTTATGCGAGATTATGATGAAGCAGAAAGAATGTGGATGAGAGCATCCCAACAACACGCTTCAGTATCAGAATACAGTCCGTTTAAGTATATCTACTCTGTAAACGAGGCTTCTAATAAAAAAATCTTAGAAGCGGTCAAAGAAAAGTTTTCTGCAAACCGTCTTCAAGAGAATAACCTCCTTGCTCAAAAAGAAAGACTTTTGCAACTCGTTCCTCTTTATGATGAGATTCTCGAAAAATCCGAGAATTCTTCTCCTAAATAAGAACATCTTTCATGAGAATAAAAAACGGTTACACAAAATTTTGTGAGCCGTTTTTCTTTTTTTAGATAGAACTTTTCTCGTAGGGAAAGATTGGTAATGGTATTTTAAATTTAACGTGAGCCTTTTCTGTAATGAAAAATAAAGAAGATATTTACCAAAAGAAAAAGTATTCCCGACCAGAGCGACACAAGTTCTTTCGTTGGTCCAAAAGACATCCATCCTCCCCAATAAACTGGTGCTATCATAATAAGAATTGTCGAGATGCCAAACCAAAAAACACTTAAACGAATCCATTTTGAAAACATTTCATCTCGGAGAAAAAAAAGGAAGGGTGAAACTATAAGGAGGGAGAGTGCTATGTGGAATAATGTTCTTGTTATAAGAATACTATCTCCTCCTATACATTTTCCAAAACTAAAATTACAAGGACCTATAAAAGAAAACAAAAGAATGCAAAAAATAAAAATTTCAAGAATAACGATTTTTTTAAATTTTTTGTTTTTCATAAAAAATAGATTTATTCAAATTTATTTTTAGTATACATCAAAATTATGTTTTTATCTCCAATGGCCGAAAGAAGAAAATCTTTATCACAAAAATACCCATACCCAAAAAACAACAAAATATCATAAAACGATACCAAGAAAAAGGAATAGTACTTTGAGATATTTCTTCTGAATACGTAGGTATCATTTCTTGATTTTTATAATTTACTTCGTTTTGATTGGAAGAAATTTTTTCAAATAATCTTTGTTGTTTTTCGAGTGGGGAGCTTGCTATTTTTATAGAAGAAATAGACGTGCTTTTTCTCGAGTTTTTTGTCGAGGTTTGATCTTCATCTTGAATGGAAGTTTCGTCTTTTCGAGAAGAAAGAATTGGAGAAGAAACATTCTCTTCTTTTTTGGGGTAGAGTATATTTTCTTGTCCAGGATCATCACCATCATAATCATTTCGAAGTATTATATCAGACGATACTCCTGATGACGGGATCTCCAAAAAAGCTTTTGTGGAAGAAGAAGTTGGAACCAGAGAATACACTATTTTTTCAACCGATTTCTCTCCTTTTGCTGAATGTTCTATTTCTTCCAAAGAAAGGGTGTAATAGCCCTCCTTATAACCGAAAAGTTCTACACGAATAGGCTGTTTTGATTTGGGAATATGTATATATTTTCTTTCTCCAAATTGAAAATATGAAGTATTGGGAATAGATTCTTGTATCACTTGCACATCTTGAGAATCTACGCGCAAAGTTTCCAAACCAGTATGTCTACCTTCGCTATCATAGATATGAAGATCTAAAGGAGAATGGAGTGTAATACGAAGAGAAGAGGTTGTTCCATCTTTGAATTCTGGTCTTTTTTGGGTTATAAATTCTGGAAGATCCTCTTCGTTTTTCTTCTCGATAATATGTTCGAGAAATTCTTGAACAGCATCAGTTTCAAGGATATCCCTATGTCTTCTATTTATGATATTTTCATCATCATACTCAAACAAATTTACCCAATAGCGTTCTCTATCGTCCGATTGTCCAAGCATAAGAGCACTTGGATCGGTGACGATACCATCGCCATCAAAAGAGAAAACAGGTTCATAGAGAGGATTGTATTCACCTATTCCTACACAAGAAGGAACAGCACCTGAAAGAGCATAACAACGACCTTTTTCTTCTTCATTGTAGGAAATTCCCGAAACGGTATCCAAGCCCCACCCAGCTAATTGCACTATGCGAATATTTTCTCCCGGTTTCCAATTGGCTAATCGATACGCTGTTTCTTTGGCTTGTTTGAAAAGTGTTTGAGATAAAACATTTTCTTCATCAATTTTTTCGGCATCAGGATCTTTGCGTTTGTCTGATGTGCCTAAAAGAAAATCTGTAAATTCGTCGTATGTTTCAATATCCTTTCCAAAAATATTTTTGAATGTTTTGTATCGAGTATGATCAGAATTAAAATGAATAAAAGGATCTTTTACAGCATCAAAATATTCACGTGTGGGCAAAAGTCCATATGCTCCTGGCATATTTTCGGCAAGCGCCCTCGCCTCTTCTTGGGTCATCATTCCTGGTATGGGCTCATCGTACCCATACAAAAGAGAAAGAATGGAAAGTGGTGTTCCCATTTGAGGAGAAGCGACGAACACAACTGTTTCAGCGAGATCTTCTCTTCCTTGTTTTTGAAGTTCCAAAAGAAGTGCCTTTGCAAGAAGTCCTCCATTGGAATGTGCTATTATAGTCACCTTTCCTGTTTTGGAAGAATTTGCGAGAGTGATACAATCCTCCACAAGAAAACGAGTAACTTCATTGGGATAAAAGACACCTTCTTTTACAATATCTTCCACATTCATACGCCAATCATAAGCGAATGCTTTATAATCGGTAATATCTCCATCGGATTTCCATTTGCTCAATCTATCGAGAAATGATTCATATATATTCCCCGTAACCACAGAATCTAAGACATCTTTGGTGTATATCGAAGATTCACTTTTGCCATTTTTATCCAGAAGAAGCTGTTCCCAGTCATCACTCCCCACAGTCGGAAGCCATCGACGATTTTCTTGTGAATCTTCATTTTTTGTATATAAACGACTTGCTTTAAGTCCTGGAAGAAAAAGTATGTTAGAAAGACAGTCTGGGCATCGCTTTTCTAGACCAGCATCAAACTCTTTCCATCCATCAAGCTCATATTTTCCTTCTAATTTTTTTCCATCTCCTTCTGAATTTTCTGAACAGGTGGGACCATTAAATGATCCGTACCAATTATTTTGAAGAAGGATTCTTTGAGAAAAATCGAGGTTTTCATCTTCATAAAGCAAAGAAGAAGAAATAGCGACTTCACGAGCATTTCCATAGAAATCAGTATCTTTGATATGAAGATAATCAAAAGAAGGGTCTTCCTCAGAAATTTCCATATTTACTTGCACATCTGCCACAAAATTGTTTCGAAAAGATGCATTTTTTATTTCCACTTGTCCCAAAGAAAAACGGAATGCTGGATCTTTGAACATCACAGGGGGGAAAGTGAGATCTCCTACAAAAGGATCTTGGGAATCAAAACAATGAGGTTCCATATTTTCAAGAAACCTTCCCATTTCTTCGAAGATAACGTATTCAAAAACAGAGGGAGTGTCTTCTTCTGTGGATACTGATTCTTGAAACTCAATCGTTCCTTCAGGAAGAGAAAGATAATTACATTCTTTGTCGTACTCTTTTGAAAAATTCTCCCAAGGAGTGGGCATTTTTGTAAAAATTATAGGCTCCGCAAATGATCCACGAGCCGAAATGCGTCCATTGTATACAATAAGTTTTCCCACTTCGACCTTTGTACCAGGTTCTATAGTGACAATAGCACCATTGACTATAACAATAGGTTTAAGCACATTTTCTTGAACAAAAGATTCTTTCCATACGGTATTCTTATCAATAACTTGGTAATCTTCATAGTTTTCCCATGAATCTTCTGCCCAAATATTCTCGTTTGGAAAAATAAAACCTATCAAGCAAAAAATACTATAAAAAACAAGCAAATAATATTTATTTGCCTTTTCTTGAGACTTTAATTTGGGGTTGACGTATGCCAATTTCATAGTTTTCCAAGCACTCTAAAGGAAAAAAGCTTTTTTTGTCAAGTGTTTATATCTTCTTCGGGAGTTCTATTTCAAAAAAATAAAAAGAGACCTTTCCAAAAATTTGACGTGAAAGAGAATATACAGTACCCTAACAAGGTTGTTTCTGTAAGAAAAATTTATTGCGGGGTAGAGCAGTCAGGCAGCTCGGGTGGCTCATAACCACCAGGTCGTAGGTTCGAATCCTACCCCCGCAACTATTCTTAAAATTTTGCCAGGGTAGCTCAGTTGGTTAGAGCACAGGACTCATAAGCCTGGGGTCGTGAGTTCAAATCTCACCTCTGGTACTCTCTAAAAAATTATTTCCTCCAAAAATTTGAAAATTTCGTGACCAATAAGGAATACTTAAAAAGTCCTCAAAACAAAAAATCTTCATTTTCGCCAAAGGAAAAAATAAAATCGGTTTTTCATATAAGACAATGATTTTGAATTATTGTCTTTTTGTTTGTTGTAGAAACCCTTACAATCTTTTGCGAAGCACTCTTTGGGGAAAGAAGAATATATTCAAATATACTTAATAAAAAAAACCGATCTGGAAACTTTTTGTCTCCGGATCGGTTATTAACTTGCTACATTTACTTTGATTTATTTGACCTTCGCTACCGAAGTTAAAGATACGTGTCCAACATTCCCCAAACATAGACTCGTTTCTTACTTGCGGTCGCCACTTCCTCTGCGAAGGCTTCAACGTCTTGTTCTCCTTCAAGCACGTTGGCATGAAGACGACTCCGAAAAATACCCATGGAATTAGAACCTTCTGCGGCTGTTCGAGCGGTGTAATGAGTTAATCCCTTTCTCATACCCCAATTACAGAGTACTTTTAGAAGATCTGTTCCCACACCCTTCCGACGCATTCCCTCAGTCACTGCAACTTCCGAAATATAACAAGCGCTTTCAATTGAGAATGGTAGCTCATCTTGACGTTGTATCAGATAGCGATAGGGTGATGACTCTGCATCATCAAGCATCTTCTCTGCACAAGACAAACCAACCAATTCTCCACGACGCAACGCAACCGCCACACAACCATGTCCTAAATGTTTATTGTAAACATTTTGGATTACCCATTCATCCTCATACTGTTCATGGTACGGTGGACCACCAAAACATTCTTTGTACACCCGAGTAAAATCTCGCTCCATGCGCGACCATGGACCAATGAGATAGATTCGGACATCTGGACAAGGTTCACGAATAACTTGGCACATTTTGGGTAACCTCCATAGTGCTAATGAGTGTTACTGTTTGGTGGTCAACTTTGACAAAAATACTTTCTCCTGTCGGTTGAACCACTTCCACCTCAGATACGCCAACTGCAATTGCAGTAGCTATACTTCCCGATCCACAAGAAGTTTCATGAAAAAAAGTTTCGATTGAGCGTACCCACACAACCGGCTCAATTTGAATTTTTCCTTCTTCTTGAATCTTTTCTACCCATAGAACTCCCACTGCATCTCTTTCGTTTAAATAAAAACGGTCTCTGAGATGTTTGTGTATTTGTTCATATTCATCCGGAAAAGGCTTGAAAAGAATGATATGAACAATTCCACCCAAATCGACAATCTTCTCACCATCTTCCCCGATATTTAATTGCAAAGGAAGATCGGAAAAAGTACAACTCACTATTGAAACACCATCATTTTCCTTCACTTCTGCCAAAACAGGATTTTTAATCCCCGACATAGTGAACTGTAAAAATGTCCCGTATCCTAAACGAAACAAAATGAGTGCGGCCGAGCGAGCTGCGTTCCCACAAAACTCTCCCCCACTCATTTCAAAATGAGCGAGAGCTCCATTTTTTGGAATAACAAGCGATCCGCTTTGCTCAACACCATATGAAGCTCCAATACCCATCAATCTGCGTCCGTGCTGTTCATAAGAAGAACGAGTAAGGGGATTTTCGATTACCTCGATGATAGTAGGATTCCCCCCTGCAGCTTTTACGATATATAGATTTTGATTCATGATGATATCTCTCAAAAGTTGGTACTAAAAGGAAAATAACATATTTAAAAACCCTGTCAAATTCATTTTATTTTTTGGATATAGTAAAATCTTTAAAATTATATAATGATTTTTCCTTATCATAAAAACATGCCCATTCTCTATCTCCATAACTAAAATGCCACCATTCGCCATAAAATGGTGCAAACTCAATTGATCGCATAAGATCATGCAAAAGAATTCTATTTTTTTGCGCTTCTTTTGAAATTTTTTTTGAGAAAGTCTGCATTTTTTCTTGATCCGTATAATCTTCAGAATCACTTCCCATATCAATATTTCCCTCTCGAGTTGTTATTGTAAGGTCCACTGCTCCTCCAGTTGGATGTCCAGCCACATCAGGAACAGCTATATAGTTATGAACAATAGAATTTAGCATTTCTTCTGAGATTCCCCTATGTTGTAACCTAAGAACTCCTTTCATTTCATTAAAATATTTCTCTTGAATAGATGGATGTCGGTACCCGTATAACACCTTAAGAAAATAATTTTTATTTTTTTCTTGAAGAATTTTTTGAATATACAAAAGCTTGTCCGCAACTGTTTTACGAACATAAATCTTTTCTCCCGTAATAGGGAGCATATCAAAACGATTGTATGAGCAGATAATACTTTCATCAAGGGAAACCAAATTTTCATCATTTTCACCTTCTTGAATTTTTTTTAATTGCTCATAGGTAAGAATATTACCCGGACTTAATCCATCATTCCTCCTTTTTTTAATTACAACTTCTTTCATATAAAATATCTCTTTACAAATACATTTACAAACACATCTTGATTTATTTTTATTTTCTCTCTACTCTATGATCACCTTTCAATACAACGTGCGGGAGAAAAGAATCATGATATCTTCATGTCAACATTGTGGATGGGACAAAGAATCCCACATTAAGAAGGGTCAGTTCAGTTTAGGTCCGACCATCCATCAAGTGCTTGGGAGGAGAAATTTTCCTCTTTCATCGTGTCCTGGATACACGCCCTTAGCGTCCGAAAATACCATGATCGTGACAGGAGAAAATTCTATCAAAGAACAAAAAAAATAATTCTTCAAGAAAAATGATGCACGCCGCCATACAACGTATGGACGGCGTGTTTTACTAAGCAGACCAGATAATCATCCAAGAATACTAAGAAGATATTCTTCTAAAGTATTCCTATCCTTTACTATCGATTGCCCCGTCTGCATATCTTTGATTTGCACAACGCCATTATCAAGCTCTTGCTGACCCAGAATGATCACGAATGGAAATCCTTTTTTGTTAGCATATTTGAGTTGTTTTCCGAGAGATCCCGGCTCAAGATACACTTCCGTATTAATGCCAACATTCCGAAGTGTTTTTCCAATCTCAAAATATCTCGACATAAGCGCTCTGTCCATAGAAGTAATGAGCACCAATGCTGGAGTCGACGATCCTACTTTGAGAATGTTTTCTTTCATGAGAGTGATTGCAAGACGAGTAATCCCGATTGATATACCAACCCCAGGTAAATTCTCATCTGTGAAAAAACTCGCTAGATCATCATAACGCCCTCCCGAGCAGACACTTCCTAATCCTGGATAATCAAGGAGAACAGTCTCGTACACAGTTCCTGTGTAATAGTCAAGTCCCCTCGCGATTGTCAAATCGATCACAAAGTATTCTTCTTCAACCCCCAAAGATTGAATACCCTGAACCACCTCTTCAAGTTCCAAAACACCCTTTTGAAATGATTCCCCAAAAGGTTGAGTCTTAAGGAATTCGAGCATATCAAACGTTTTTCGCTTCGTTCCAAGAAATGTTAGCATCGACGAAACCGTCGCTTCATCAAGTAAAGTACTCGAGTGAATTTCTTGGGCAACTTGTTCAAACCCTATTTTCTCGAGCTTATCGACAGATCGTAATACATCACCAACTAATTCATTCGGAACCCCGACATACTCAAAGTAAGCCTTTAGAATACGTCGGTTATTTATCCGGATCACAAATTTCCCGATATTCATCTTTCGGAAAATTGTATAGATAATCGCGGGCATTTCAGCATCATATAAGACACCGAGAGTGCCTCGACCGATAACATCAATATCACACTGATAAAACTCGCGATATCGTCCAGCCTGTGCCCGTTCACCTCGCCATACCTTTTGTATTTGATAGCGACGAAATGGAAAGGTTAAACGTTCTTTATGCATCGCTACATAACGAGCCAAAGGAACCGTAAGGTCAAAGTGAAGCGCCATCTCAGTATCGCTAGAACCCTCGGAACCAGCAAGACGAGTAAGAGAATAGATTTCCTTTTCATCTCCTCCTTTTGATGTTAGAACTTCTTTACGTTCTACTGCGGGAGTTTCTATCGGTGAAAAACCGAAGAGTTCATATCCTTCCCGAATAATATTGAGTAGACGTTGAAAAACAATCTGCTCCTGTGGAAGTAATTCGGGAAAACCGCTTAAAGGATTGGGTTTTACGACCATGTTAAGACCTCGTTAAGTTAAATAAAGGCAATACAAGGTTATCTTTTTTTACACCAGCTGTCAATAAAAAGTATCATTTTATTAAAAAAGAAAAAGATTATAAAATTTTATATTTTTCTTGTATTTTTCCCCTATTCAAGATAGTATGGGACTATTGATTTCAAATGTAAATACTTTTTTATGAAAGAAAATTCACATCTCGAGACTCTTCGCCATAGTACCGCGCACGTATTAGCAAGTGCTGTTTTGGAACTTTATCCTGATGCAAAACTTGGAATAGGTCCGGCTATTGAAAATGGGTTTTATTATGATTTCGAACTTTCAGAACCGCTTGGCGCCAAGGATCTCAAACGTATAGAAGAACGAATGCGAAAAATTATCAAAGAAAATCATCCTTTTGATAAGGCTGTTCTTTCTATTGATTCCGCTATTGAACGATTCGAGAGTATTGGTCAAGTTTACAAAACTGAACTTCTTCATGATCTTAAAATTCAAGGAGAAAAAGAAATAAGTCTTTATCATCATGGAAATTTTACGGATCTTTGCCGTGGTCCTCATGTTGATTCTACAGGAGAAATCCCCAAAGAAGGGCTTAAATTAGAAAGAATTGCGGGTGCTTATTGGAAAGGAAATAGTGCCAATTCTCAACTTCAGCGAATTTATGGATTTCTCTTCGAAACAAAAGTAGATCTTGAAGAACACCTTCATTTTCTTGAAGAAGCTAAAAAGCGAGATCATAAGAAACTTGGCAAAGAACTCGATCTTTTTTATATCGATGAAGCAGTTGGAAAAGGTCTCCCCCTTTGGACACCTAAAGGCACGACGATAAAACATGAGCTTATTCGTTATGTTCGAGAATTAGAAAAAAAATATGGCTATGATCATGTAGAAACTCCTTTTATGGGTGGAGAAGATCTCTACAAAATATCAGGACACCTCGAACACTACAAAGAAAATATGTATGCCCCTATCGATATGGACGGAGAAAAATTCTATCTTCGTCCAATGGCATGCCCACATCACATACGACTTCTCCAAAGAAAACCTTTGAGTTATCGAGATCTCCCTGTTCGTTATGCTGAAGTAGCGGACTATTCTCGATTCGAAAAATCTGGAGAACTTATGGGAATGATACGAGTTCGAAAATTTCAACTCACTGATGGACATCTTTTTGTTACACCAGAACAACTCAAAGAAGAATTCAAAAAAGTTTGTGAAATGATTCGTGAAGGAATGAAAAAACTTGGATTAGAAAAAAATGTCTTCTATCGTTTTTCCAAACGTGATCCCAAAAACAAAACGAAATATTACGATGATGATACTCTTTGGAATAATGCCGAATCTCTTATGAAAGAGGCTTTGGATGAAATGAAATTTCCTTATACAGAAGCCGAAGATGAAGCTGCTTTCTATGGACCAAAATTAGACGTACAAGGAAGGAATATTAATGGAAAAGAAGATACACTCTTTACTGCTCAAATCGATTTTCTACTTCCTGAAAAATTTAATATTGTCTATACCGATAAAGACGGTCAAGAAAAACGACCTGTTATGATTCATCGAAGTACTATCGGATCCCTTGAAAGAATTTTCGCTTTTCTTATAGAGCATTATGCTGGAGCATTTCCTCTTTGGCTTGCTCCAGTTCAAATAGCTCTTATTCCTGTTTCAGAAAAATTTTCTGAATATGCCAATGAGGTGTATTCAAAAATGACACAGGCAGGTATACGCATAGAACATATGAATTCCAATGAATCTCTTGGCAAGCGAATTCGTGAAGCTGAAAAACAAAAGATTCCCCTTATAGCTGTGGTAGGAGAAAAAGAAATGATATCTCAAACATTAGCTATACGAGAGCATAAACAAGAAAATTCTCAGGAAATACTTTTTGAAAATCCCATTGTTTCTCTCGACGAATGTATTGCAAAAATTTCTGAAGCAATCAAGAAATAGGAATTTTTTATTTTCTCTATGCAAGGTAATTCTCAAAAAGCATTAGCCGTTCTTGGACCCACAGCATCGGGGAAGTCTGATGTAGCAATTCAAATAGCCAAAAAATTTGAAGGAGAAATTATTTCATGTGATTCTCGTCAGATTTATAGAGGAATGAGTATCGGTTCAGGAAAAGTCATTCGTGATGATTATCCAAAAGATGCTTTTTTTTCTGAGGGTGTACAGCACCATATGATCGATATTGTTTCTCCTCGAACTGAATATAATATTTCCAAATTCAGAGATAAATCTCTTCGTATTCTTCCCCTTATTATCCATAAAAATCACCTTCCTATTCTCTGCGGAGGAACTGGTTTTTGGGCAGAGTTTCTTATAGAAAACAGAGAGCTCCCTCATATTCCCCCCAATACGGAACTAAGAAAAAAGCTTTCAACCTATTCACTGAAAGATCTTCAAGAAAAACTCCTCTCTTTAGATTCTGCCTATTATAATCACATAGATACAGCAAATCCTGTTCGACTTATTCGAGCTATAGAAATAACCCTTCATAAAAAACAGTTTCCAGAAAATAACGAAAGTGCTATCGAAGAAAAAGTCCCTCACAAGAAAAAAAATGAATCTCTCCAATGGGATATTGTTATACTCAATCCTTCCAAAGAACTTCTTTATAAAAATATAGAAATACGACTCGATCAAAGGCTTCAAGAAGGAATGCTTGATGAGGTATATACACTTCATAATGAAAATCGTATCAGCTGGAATCGATTAGAAAGTTTTGGCTTAGAATATCGATGGGTTTCTCGCTATCTAAAAAAAGAAATTTCTTATGAAGGTATGCGCGCCGAACTTCTCAAAGATATTCATCATTATACCAAGCGTCAGCTTACTTGGCTTAGGAGATGGGAACGACAAGGAAGAATCTTCCATTGGGCAGAAACAAAAGAAGAAGCTCTTCGTATAGCTGACCTTCTTTGTACGAAAAGAAAATAAGATATTCCTTATTCCTTTTGTTTGAAGTTTTTGAATCTTTCAATTGTTATTTCTTTTCAAAAGAAGAAGCACCCTATGATTGTATAGAGTGCTTATGGATTTTTCGGATTTATTCATCGGCATCTGAAATCTTTCTGATCTCGCTAATAATCACTTTGGAAAAAAGCGAGGTGGTCAGTGCTATTTCAGTTGCAAATAGCAATGTATTATTTGAAAAAAACGGCCCCCGTCTCATTTCTCCAAAGTCTCGTGCTGATACGAAAACTGGATCAACTCGAACAGGAAAACGTATCCGGTCTCTTTCTAGAAGTTCTGTCAATTCCTCAACGGAACGAATCAGAAAAGATTTCTTAGAAAGCTGCGAAAAGATTTCTTCCACAGTAATCATTTCTGGAGAACGTCCAGGAAGAATCGTGTCTAATTCACAGATATTGGCACAGTTGAAAGGACATCTCTGAAGAGATTTCTCGAGTTCAGGCATGGAATACCTAAAGAGAGAAATCGAGTCCAGATCCTCTTCTTGATAGCCAAGAAGGAAAAGAATTTCCTCACGAACGGCCTGATGATGACACGGTCCTTGTGTCGATTTTATCTGACACATGGTTTTATCCTCTTTTTTTGAAAGAACTTCTCCTCATTCTTTCGTTGATGAAAGAAAAACAAAAAAAACCGCCTTATCGGCGATTTTTCAAATATCGTTTTTTCCTCTCAGCTACAAATGATACTTTTTTTCTCTCCATAGTAAGGTCATTATCTTCTTTTACAAAAATCCTGTCAAGAAAAAATTTATTCATAACGAAGTGCTGTAATAGGATCAAGTTTAGAAGCTCTTCTAGCAGGATAATAACCAAAAATGATACCAATAAAGGATGAGACACTTATAGCAAGGACAACGGATGAGATGGTTATCTCTGTTGCAATTCCCGTATACATCTTTACGCCAAAAGCAATCCCCCACCCAAGGATCAACCCTAATATTCCACCGAGAGTAGTAAGCACAATAGATTCGAGAAGAAATTGTATACTAATGTCTTTTCTTTTAGCTCCGATAGATTTACGAAGTCCTATTTCGCGAGTTCTTTCTGTAACCGTAGTAAGCATCATATTCATAATACCGATTCCACCAACAAGTAATGATATTCCAGCTACAGCACCGAGAAGTAATGTAAATGTATTCGTCACAGATGAAGCTGTTTCCACAATATCTCCCTGATTCATAATTCGAAAGTCGGCTGAAGATTCATCTTCTTTTTTATGAGAGGTAAGAAGAATTTTTGTTATAGCACTTTGAGCACCTTCCATAGAAGATTGTTCTATTACTTCAACATTTATCAAAGAAACATTATTATTTCCCGTTATGTAACGGCTAGCTACCGTAAGAGGAATATAGACAATAGCATCTGAACTTCCAGAAGATGTTCCTCCTTTGGATTTTGTAATTCCAATAACCGTCATTTCGATATTGGCAACACGAATTTTTTGACCCAAAGCACTTATTCCTTCACCAAAAAGATCTGTCTGCGTTTCTGGTCCAAGAATAGCTACTTTAGAAGCTCGTTCAATATGTTGTTGTAAGAAAAATTCTCCCTCCGCTAAATCAATATTTCGAACCTGAGCATATTCTGGTGTAACTCCCGTTATTGAAACATTTGTATTGGTTCCTTTGGCAATAACTTGTTCACGAGAAGAAATTACTGGAGCAACAGCACGAACTGTTGGAACTTCCTCAAAAATTTTGTAAGCATCTTCTAAGGAAAGTGTTTGTACTGATGAAGATCCAGCTACGGGTGAATTAAAACCCCGTTGAGACCCTGGTTGAATTATTAAAAGATTTGACCCTATAGATTGAATATTCTTTTCTATAGAATTTTGAGCACCTTTTCCTATAGCAATCATAGCAATAACAGAAGCTATTCCAATAACAATACCTAAAACAGTAAGAAAAGAGCGAACTTTATTTGCCAAAAGAGCAATACCTGTTTCTTCAATAACGTCTCGTATTAACATAGATTTATTCTTGCAAAATATCAGCTACAATTTTCCCATCACGAATAGTAATAACGCGTTGTGCATAAGTAGCAACATCATCTTCATGAGTAATAAGAATTATAGTATGACCACTTTCTTTGTTAAGTTGGGAAAAAAATTCAAGTATTTTATGACCAGTTTTTGTATCAAGATTTCCAGTGGGCTCATCAGCAAGAATAATAGAAGGTTCATTAATAAGCGCTCTTGCTATGGCAACTCTCTGAATCTGTCCTCCAGAAAGCTGATTGGAATGATGATGCCATCTATCTTCTGGAATACCTACAATACGAAGAACTTTCTGAACTCGAAAAAGCCTCTCTTTATGCGGAACCTCATCATAAACAAGAGGAAGGGTAACATTTCTTATAATACTTGTTCTAGAAAGAAGATTGAATGATTGAAATACAAAACCTATTTTATTTTGACGTATCTCGGCAAGTTCATCTTCTTTTAATGTGGAAACATCTTTTCCATCTAAAAAATAGGAGCCTTTTGTCGGCCTATCCAAAGCACCAAGAATATTCATAAGGGTCGATTTACCCGAACCACTTGGACCCATTATAGCAACAAATTCACCTTTTTTTATTGTAAAGGAAACATCGTCCAAGGCTAATGTTTCATTGTCCCCTTTTCCATATACTTTTGTAATATTTTTACACTCAATCATCATATTCAAAATTATCGATTCATTCCTCCTGGAGGAGCACCTCCGGAACCAGGAATACGAATAGCTCCATTCAAAATACCAGATGGAGATGAAGTTTCTTTTGTAGTTGTTGGTTCTGTTATCTTTGTTACTACGCGATCTCCTTCTAAAATTCCAGAGACAATTTCGACAGAAATATCATTAGAAATTCCAGAGACAATAGGAACTTTTTCATAACCAAGATCAGAGTTTTTCTTTTCTTTCCACACAAAAGCTTCTGAAGAATTTCCCTTGAGAGCGGATAGAGGTATGCTTAAAACATTTTCTTTAGATTCTGTTGTAATCGCGACACTCACGCTCATTCCTGATTTGAGTTCTTTAGGAATATCAGAAAATTCAATTTCTGCTTTAAAATAAACAACATTTTGCTCAACCGTTCCAATAGTATCTACTTTAGAAACTGTTCCTTCGACACTCACGCCCGGGAGAGCATCAAATGTTAAACGTGCGGGATTCCCCTTTTTTAGTTTTACAGCATCCACCTCATTTATTGAGACCTCTGCATACATTTTTTTGGAGATAATGGAGGCCAATATTTCATCTCGTGAAATAGAATCTCCTTTTTCCATTTTAAAATCAGTAACAATTCCGTCAAAAGGAGCTTTTATAAAATATTTTTCTAATTCTTTTTCGCTATCAGAAACTCTATTCTTACTTTCTTTATACGTTAGTTCTTGAAGTTGACGCAGTCTTCTATCATCAACAGTTTTATCTATATAAAGATCTCGAGTTTGATCCATCTTAATTTTGGCACTTTTAAGAGAAAGTTTAGCATCTCTTATAGCATCATATGCTTCCTCATTATCAAGAACAGCAATAACATCATCTTTCTTAACCTCCTGTCCATCTTCGACAAGAATATCCATAATTTCCAAACCATCCCCCGCTATTTGAGGCTTAAGAGAAACTTGTTCTTTCGCATATACCTGACCAGTAGCAGTTACTTCCACCTGAATATTTCCTTTTGTTGCAGAAGCATATTCAATATTACTTTCTTGTGTCTGAGAAGTTGTTCCCTCTTGGTAATAACCATAATAACCAGCACCCGAACATACCAAAAGAAGTAAAAATAAATACCAAGCATGCTCTTTTAGATAATTCAAAATAGCCATATTTTTATTTTTTAATTTCACGTTTGTTCACAACAAGCGCCTCTGCTTTATCCGAGGAGCCCTCTTGTATCCAAAGAAAAGTATTCTCATCTTGAGTTAATTCATTTCGTTGTATTTTTTTAGCTTGAGACGCTTCCCCTGAGGGAATTTCCCATATTTTTGTTTCTTCAGAGAAATATATTTTTCTTTTTTCAGTATTTTCTTCTCTTTGTGCCATTCGCGTTTCTCTCATTTTTTCTCTTTCACTTTCACTCATTTTTTGCATTTCCGTACGACGATTTTCACGATCATCCGTATTGTTCATAGCTTTCGAGTAAGAGATAACCAAAGAATCTTCGGCGACAGAAATAATACGTCCACGAATCTCAGGGTTTCTTTTGGGAACGTCAAGGTCTTTGAATATAGTAGCATCCATACCAAAAGAATATTGAGAATCCCCTTTGAAAGGAAGATTTGATTTTTTCTTGGAAGAAAAAAAAGATCCTGCATAGTATGCTAGTAAACCAACAAAAAAGAGAATTGCTAGAGAAAGAAACATCTTCTTATCTAATTTCATATTTTTATACGGTAATGAACAAAAATATTTTCTTCTTATTTACAGAAAGTAGTACGAGTACACACAAGTATTTCTTTCATTTGGAAACTATTCTCTTCCTTACCTAAATTTATTTTTTCGAAGAAAAATGGTAAAGAGAAAAAATAGTTTCCGAAAAAAACTAGGACATTTTCTTTTTGAGAAGATCTGTTGCTTTTTGAGGATTCGCTTTTCCTTGAGTTTTGGCCATAATTTGACCTACCAAGAATCCGAGTGCACGATCTTTTCCCGCTTTATAATCGATAATGGATTGTTCATTTTGAGTTAGAATTTCATCCACAATTTTTTCTAGCTCATCATCGTTATCCATTTGGGCTAAGTTTTTTTCTTCTATAATATGAGAAGGATCTCCTCCTCGTTCATACATTTCACGAAGTACAATTTGAGCTGCACTAGAATTAATACCTCCATCAATAACGATCATTGCGAGTTCGGCAAAATTTTCTGGAGTAAGTCGGATATCCGAAAATGTTAGACTATCTTCAGCAAGAAATTTTCGAAGCTCTACGATAAGATAATTCGTTGCTGTTCTTCTTGCATTAAGAAGTTCTCCTTTCATTTCTCCTGAAACTTTTTTCTCTTCCAACTCGCTCATAGTTTGTTCAAAAAATTCAGCCAATACTTTATCGGAAACAAGAATTTTGGCAAGTTTTTTTTCGATACCATATTCTTTTTCGAAACGATTCGCTTTCGTATCTGGAAGTTCAGGTAAAGATTTTTGAAGCATGGTTATGTAATCTTTGGTAAATTCCATTGGAGGAATATCGGGTTCGGGAAAATATCGATAATCATGTGCGGATTCTTTTTTTCTTTGTGAAAAAGTTTTTTGGCCAGCATCATCCCATCCACGAGTTTCCTGAATAATAGATTCTCCTGAATCCAAAAGCTCTGATTGTCTTTGAATTTCGTATGTTATCGCTTTTTCTACGCTACGAAAAGAATTGAGATTTTTTACTTCTACCTTCGTACCACTTAATCTATTTTTTCCTTCGCTATAAAGAGAAATATTTGCTTCACATCGCATCTGTCCCTTTTCCATATCGGCATCACTCACACTAAGATACCGCAAAATCAATTGAAGTTTTTGACAGAATTTTCTCGCCTGTTCTCCATTGGCAATATCAGGCTCTGTAACAAGTTCCATAAGTGGAACACCACTTCGATTAAGATCGATGAGTGTTTCTCCTAAGCCTTTTTCGTGAAGTGATTTTCCTGTATCTTCCTCCATGTGAATACGAGTAATACCAATACGAACATCTTCCACATCCAAAAAGCCATCTTCTACCAAAGGCATGTCGTATTGTGAAATTTGGTATCCCTTGGGAAGATCAGGATAAAAATAATTTTTTCTATCAAATTTAGAAAGGAGGTTTACCCTACAATTAAGAGCTAAACCAACTCGCTGGACAAAGGCAATTGCTTTTTTGTTTGGAACAGGAAGTGCTCCTGGTTGACCAGAGCAAACAGGACAGATGTTTGTATTAGGTTTTCGATCTAAACTCAAATCATTCTTGCACGAACAAAACATCTTTGATGCTGTTTTAAGCTCTACATGAACTTCCATTCCAATAACAGGAGTATATTTCATACAACAAAAATTATTTCTTCAGTTTTTTGAATTTTTCGCACATTCTCTCTTTTCTACGATAGAAAGAAACTCTTATTCATCTCTCTTTTCTCCTGCAAATTCATAAAAATTTGCAGATTTTATGACAATAAAAATTAGTAACGGTTCCATAAAAATTCTATCAGTTTTTTTCAAAAAATGCTACTTTTTACATATTCTCTTTCATAAAAAAAGAAAAACCGCAGAAAAAACTACGGTTAAATGGGATCTTGGAAAGAAATTATCTTTTCAAATAAGCATCCTTGGTAGATGTTATAAGCTTTATAAAGCTATATATCCCGAAGAAAAAAACAAGAAAAGTTAAAACAGAAAGAACGAGGAGAAAATAACCTATATTTATTTTTCTTTCCTTTGGAAGAAAAACTGGACGAAAGGTACTTTCGCAATATTCGTACATAACAAAAACCTCCTTTTGAAAAATTTCTTATTCATATAATAATGAACGTTTGAAAAATACATCAGAAGACATTTTCTTGTCAATCATTTCCTCCCCTTCTTTCAAGTGAATAAATGAAGAAATTCATTTATAAAATCCCCCACCATCTCAAGCAAGTCCTCGAGTCGAGAGATACCTTTCTTGATTTCTTGTGTCTCCGCGAGGAAACTCATTTCTATGAGTTGACGTGGCGGTCCATCCGGAAAAATCCTGGATTGCCACGCTCGAAGACTCGCTCGCAAAGACGGAGGGAAATTCGGAGAGTTTTCCGCCAAAGGCGGACCAAGTCTCCACTCCTCGAAGACTCATCGATCGAAAAGACAAAAAAGAACCTCCTTCTCCTACCCTCCCGTCCAAGCAAAGATTTCTTTGAAGTTCTTTATGATGAGTTCTACAACAGATTCTTTTGTTTGTGGTGTAAGGGTGATGTAGTCTTTGGTTATGGTTTCATTCCCACTCAGATCTTTTACTATGACTTTGTAAGAGTAGAGAGTTCCTGGTTTCCAAGAGGTGAGTACAATGATGTGATTCTTTGTTGGGGAAGAACTTACATTCACTGTTTTTTCTTCTCCTGCTCTTCCTTCTTTGTAGATGAGGGAGGAAGAAGCATCTTCATCTGTTTGCCAGTTAATAATCATTTGTACTTTTCCGTTTTGTGAAAGAGCGGAGTCGGTAGAGACTCTTTCTACTGTAGGAGAAGTTTCATCTTTTTGCATAGTGAATTCTATCTCATCAGAGAGAGTTTCATTTCCCATATCATCTCTGACTCGTACAGTAAGAACGTAGTTTTCTCCAGGAGTGAGTTCTTTGAGGGTGAGGGAGTGAGTTTGGAGGAGGGAGGGATTTCCTTCACTCTTTTGATCTTCTTCTTTGTTTTTGTTTTTGTAGGTTACAAGAGAGTCGGTAAGAGTATCAGTAAGGAAGTTTACTTTTGCTTCTCTGTCTGAAAGAACTTCTATCTTGATTTCTTTGATTTGTGGTGGAGACTTTGGTTCAAAGGTAGAGTCGGAAGAAGAGAAGAGATTTTTTGATTCATCTTCTCCTTTTACTCGGAAGTGGTAGGTAGAGTTTTCTAAAAGATTGTTTATGATAATTTCATGATCTTTTTTGAGTTCTTCACTTTTTCTTGTTTGTCCATAGTTTTCTGTGTTTCCATATTCAACAATAGAGGTAGTGGGAGTGGAAGTTTTCCATGTGATAGTTGTTTCCCCTATTTGTTTGGAAGAAGCTTTAATGGAAGAGATGGAAGAAGGAGATTGCGTTTGGAAGGTTTGTTGGGAGGAGGTGCCTATGTTTCCGGCGGTGTCGGAAGATCCTGTGGAGAAGAAGTATTTAGTAGATGGGATGAGACCTCGAAGAGTTACGGAGTGGGAGGTGGTGTATTTGGTGGGGTCGAAGTTGACAAGACTGTCACCACCAAATTGAAGAGTCTCCTTCGTCGTCCCATATCTCACCTGTGAGTTTGAAACTTCATCCGTCTCCCAACTCACCACTGCACTCTCTCCTGTAATGTCTTTGACTTTGACTCCTGAGATAGAGGGAGGAGTAGATTCTGCTTGTTCACTTCCACTGTCTACTTGTTTGAGTTTTGTTGTGAAGCTTTTTTCTTCACTCTCTATGAGGGTTCCAAGATTATCTTCACAAAGAAGTTTGTAGAAGTAGGTTGTGTTAAAGATGAGTCCTCCAAGATGCAGGGAATGGAGTGTGTCATAGATTCCTGTCGCTTCTGTTTGAGGAACTTCTTGGTAGTTTCTTGATTGGGTTCCATATTCAAGGATGCAGTTTGCTGCTTGATCCGTCTGGAAGGTTATGACTGCTTTTTGATCAGTGAGTACTTTAGGAGGATCACTGATAGTATGAATCTTTGAAAGAGGTGCATGATTGTATTCTGGATCTAAGGTTGTTTTCATTGTTTGTATATCACTCTGTGATTCGTTTTGATTGATATCTTTAACACTCACTTGATATTCATACTCTGTATCAGGAGTAAGAGTATCGAGTACCCTGTAGTGAGATCTATCGTATGTTGTTCCTTGTTCTGTTTGTGTGAAGGTAAGGCTTCCTTTTTTTCTGTACTGAAGGAGGAAGGATGCTTCTTCATCTGTGTTTGCTGTAATAACTGCTTTGTCATTTGAGATAAGAGATGTTTGAAGATTCGTTATGGTAGGAGGTGTTTCGTCGAGTGTTGTAGAGAATTGAAAATAGTTTCCTCCATTATTGTCATTGGCAATGTTTCCTTGTGAGTCGGTGGAGGTAACGTAGAAATAGTAGGTGGTTCCTTGAGTAAGAGCATCTAAGGTTACTTGATGATTTTTTGTAAGAACACTTGATCCGGAGAGAGTGATAGGATCGATAAGAGATCCATTCTTGTTTTCACTGTAATGGAGTACAGAGTCTGCAGGGACATTCGTATTCCAGAATATGGTTGCTTGTGTGTTAGAAGCACTTGATACCGCTACACCACTGATAGAAGGTCCAGGATTCGTTGTGACTTCATATCCATTGCCATTATTGTCATTGACTCCGGTATTGCCTTGAGGATCAGTAGAGGCAACTCTAAAGAAGTAGGGAGTGTTTGGTGTGAGGTTGGTAAGAGTGACTCTATGAAGTCCTGATTGTGCTTGGGTGTCAGCATAGGTAGAGACTCCTGTTTGTTTGGTATAGGTGTTGGGAGTGGTTGCATATTCTACACGAGAGTCAGAGAGTTCATCTGTTTCCCATGTGATAGTTACGGTTGTGGTGTCTTTAGATTCTACGGTTACGTTTTGTAGAACAGGAGGGGTTTGATCTGATCCTCCTCCACCTTCTCCGAAGTCTTGAATACCATTTGCTTTCATCGTAACGGTTTGTGAGAAGAAAGAAACATTTCCTGGTGTGTCTGTTGTCTTTGCTTTGTAGGTGTAGAGAATGTCTGGTTGTGGGGTAGCATCAGTAAGGAAGTTTGTTGTTCTTGAGGTTATGATATTTTGAAGCGTATAGGTAGTAGCGTCATCACTTCTATAGAGTTTGTAGTTTCCGAATCCTGTTGGAGGTTCTTCTATTGTTTTGAATCCTACGAAGGCTCGGTATTCTGGAGGGGTAAGAAGCATATTACTCGTATCTTGAGAAATGACTCGTGTAGGAGTTTCTGGAGTAGTTGTGTGTATGGTTTGTGTTTCATTCCCGTATTGATCTTTGAAGCGAGTATAGACAATGTCGGGATCAGTTTCGAGTTTTATTGTTACCGTTGCATTAAAAGGTTCCCAAGGAGAGTTGGTAAGGTTTTCGTCAAGAGAAATCTTCATCTGTGTTGGAGAGTCATCACTGACTCCAAGAGTAAGAACAGATGTGGTGGAGGGAATGGTGAGGTCTTGAGTGGAAGCATCAACAAGGAGGGAGGGATTGGTGGGAGTTTTTGTATCGAGGGTGTAGTTTACTGAAGTCATGGTGTATGAAGCAACTTGATACGAAGCGATGAGTCGAACTCTGGAGGTAGAAGAGAAATGTTCAGGGATATCTGTTTTTGGAATCCATACCAGACTTTTGTTTCCTGTAGATACATTGAGTCCGATATCCCCTGTTACACTTACTGCTTCTATCCATGTACTTCCATTGAAGTATTCAAGAGTGAGTGTTGTATTGTTTTGGATAGTAGGTTGAATCTCATAGTCATAGGAAATGAGAACCTGTCCGAGTGTAGCTTCTTGGTATGATTGAGAAACGGTAATGGAGGTAAGAGGTCTTGTGTCTATACCAAAAGGATCACTTACAAGGAATTTGTTATTGTTTGCTGCTTCATTGTCTGTAATGGTGAGTCGTATGCGTACATTGTTTGTTTGTGTATTAAGACCGAGTTGTTGTTGAGCGTTCCAATTAATGGAATAGGTTTTGTAGGTATCGGTAACTTTATTCTCCATGATAGTATCAGCGTTTTGATCAGAAATATCTCCTCCAAAGGGTGCGCTGTTGTAGGTAAAGAATGAAGAAGAGATGGTATGCCAGCTTGATCCATCATCAAGAGAATATTCAAAGGTAGGAGTGATGTAGTTGGGAGTATAGGTTCCTGTTTGTGTATCGATATCTTGAATACTGTAGGTAAAGGTAATGGTATCATTGGGAGTAGATTGAGAAGCACTTACTGATTCTATTTCAGGAGGAGCGTTTACAACATAGGAAACACTTACATCATCGACTTGAGGTTGAGAAAGAAGGTCAGGAGAAGAAAGATCTACTTTGTATTGAAAGAAGCGATCTCCTATAGTATCTCGTAGAGTATTAGGGATAGAAGAAAGAGAGCAGATAACATTGATTCCATTCTTTGTACATCCTGAGGTAAGAGAAGAAGCAGTGGACTGTGCAAGTTGTGTCCAGGGGGAAGAAGAAAGATTTTCTTTCGTTCCTGCAGTTTTGAGAGAGATGGTTACGGTTGTATTTGCTGGGAGTATTTCATTTTCTTTCCATTCTATTGTTCCCATGACATTAGCATCACTACTGGAATCAAATGCTGAAGAGATAAGAGAACCAGCAAGGTATCCAGATTTAAGTGAACCTGCGCTTCCATCAGTTGCAGGTGCGGTAGCTCCTTTTGTTCCTCCGAGTGTTTGAATCGTTTGATTGGTAAATGTTTTGTTTTCATAGGCATAGGCGATTCTTCCTCCTCCCCCTCCTCCTCCACCACCTTGTCCCGCCCCACCATTGGCTTGAAGCTTTCCACCGTTTATGGTGAAGTTTTTTGCATAGAGTATGTTTATAGATCCTCCTGATCCTCCTCCACCATTGGTGAGTCCAGCGCTACCGTTACTGGATATGGTTCCATAGAGGTTGAGATTGTTATTCGTTCTGATTCGTATATCTCCTCCTCCTGTTCCTCCTGTAGACTTTCCTCCTCCACTTCCAAGATCTTCGGGAACAAAGTCATTTCCATAGGTGTTAGGGGAAGTTGCTCCATCACTACTATTTCCTCCTCTTCCTCCATATGTTCCTCCTGATCCATATCCAAGAGAGCCTGTTGTTCCTGCTCCTGTTCCAAGAGTAGGAGTGTAACCTTTCGTGTTGGTGTTTATGGATGCTCCTGTACCACTTACTCCATGAATAGTGAGATTGGTAGAAATGAGAGTTCCTGTTCCATTGGCTACTATGTGTGAGGTGTCAGTAGAAGAGTTAAGAGTTCCTATGGTTATGTCTCCTGTAGTGTTAAGAGTGGTTCCTGTAGGAATGGCAAGAAGTCCTTTGTTTTTTACAATGATGTTTCCGAGAGAGAGGGAGTTGTTGGTGAAGTTGTCTTGGGGGATGAGGGTTTGATTACGTGCTGTGTTTATAACATTATTATTATCAATCGTTATTGTTCCATTGCCCATACCTTGTAAGGATGTTTGGGTATAGATTGTCCCCGCAGCACCATTATCATTAGAAGAATTTCCACCTCCAAAAGCTTGCATAATAACTAGCCCAAAATCATTTCCTGATGTGAGTTTGACGGCGATACGACCACCTCCCGCACCACCATAAGAAATACCTCCACCATTTGAACTAATAGCTCCTGAACCAGAGAATATTTTGCTTAATATATTAATAGTTCCACCAGAACCCCCACCACAAGAATCTTTTGCTCCATTAGCAGAAATTAAACCATTGATTACTATTTCTTCAGTAACAGTAAAAATGACAGAGCCTCCACCCTTAATCGCTCCACAGTAAGAGGGGCCACTACCTAAATCTAGAGGATTAAAAATAGATCCATATGTAAGATTAAGATCATATGCCATTCCACCATAAGAGGCCTGTCTCACTCCCCAAAAGCCCAATCCTGATCCTGGTCCAGCAGAATACCCCTTTCCATCCACATTAATCTGTCCTCCTACTTGGACATCGAGATTCCCTCCTACGTCCATGAAGAGTCTGTGAGTTTCTGCAGTAGTGTTTGCTGTGTGGGTGAGATAACCGTTGTTAGTAATGGTTACATTTCCGGTAACAGTGAATTTATTCGTTGGGGAACCATTACTTACAGTAAGTATAGATGTTGTAGATCCTCCTCCAAGAGAAAGATTTCCATTTATAGTTTGAGGCGCAGTTAGAGTAAGATAGATTCCATTTATAGAAAGTCCTGTGTTAGTTAGTGTTCCTCCATTTACATTGATTCCACTTGTTCCGAGTCCATCATTCGTAATAGTTGCATTGGTAAGATTAAGAGTCGTTCCTGTGGGGACACTGATTTGTCCTTTGTTACGAAGGACAAGATTTTTAATGGTCCAGGTTTGGGTGGAAGGGATAGTGGCAAAACGTGATGAGGTAATATTATTGTTATCAATAATTACCGTTCCATTTCCAGATCCTTGGTCGGCGGTTTCGGTGTAGATGGTACCGGCGGCGCCTCCAGTTAGCCCACCATATGCTTGCATCGTAATCGATCCGAAATCATTTCCAGATATGAGTTTAACAGCAATACGACCACCCCCTCCTCCATAGTATGGACTACCACCCCCATTTGTTTTCATAAAAAAAGAACCAGCTATCGTATTTGAGGAAATGTTTATAGTTCCTCCCGATGATCGCATATCACCGCTACTAATTGCGCTTGCGGAAATCATTCCGTTTATCATTGAGCCTCCAGAAATAGTAAGGATAACAGCACCACCACCGACACCGCCCCAACCGCCACTCCCTAAATTTACAGGATCTATGAGAGAGCCGTAAGTTGGACAGACTCCACCATCACCTTGGCCACCATAAGAACCAGAATAATATCCATTCGTAGCACAATACCCTGGACCATTACCTGCTTGATACCCCTTTCCATCCGCATTAATCTGTCCTCCGGTTTGTACATCCAAGTTGCCACCGATATCCATAAAGAGTCTATGAACTTCTCCCGCAGCTGTTGTTGTGTTTGCAGTGTGAGTAAGATATCCTTTATCAAGAATCGTAACATTCCCCGTAACAATAAATTTGTTTGTAGGCGATCCATAAGAAAGCGTAAGAGTAGAAGTTGATGCTCCTCCTCCAAGAGTAAGAGATTGTATAGTAATGGTTCCACCATTTACATCGAGTGTAGGTTGATTCGTTCCTGCATTGATCACTACATTATCGATATACCGTGGCACAGAACCTTCTGCCCAATTCCCTGGAGTTGTCCAACTTGAAGAAAGAGCTCCTGTCCATGTTCTTGTTTCAGAAGGAGCTATAAGTGTGGTAAAGGTATCATCTTCTCCATACACTTCAGAACCATTGGAGAGTACTGCGTAGGAACGAGTATGGTAGGTAGTTAAAAAATCAAGTCCTGTAAGAGAAGAAGTGAATGTTCCTGTGGTTGAGCGAGGTCCGAGTTGAGTTTTTGAAGACCCTTCAGTACCATTTCCAGAGTTATATATCTGAGCAATCTCACTCGCAGAGAGCGCGGTATTATAGATGCGAACGTCATCAATAGAGCCATTAAAAAATTGGTTAGGATAGGTGCCAATCTTTCTTATAGCAGAAACACTTGAGCCGAGCGCTGATCGATTTGTGGTACTATTTGCATCCAAAATACCATTTTTATAAAGAGTAAAAACATCAGCATCACTATCAAAAGATGCTGTAATATGAGTCCATGTGTTTAGAGGTATAACGCCATTACCTTGAACAAATACCTGATAAGCTCCCGTTGGATCTTGAGATGAATCCCTACCTCCCAACATTATCTTTCCATTACTATCAAGAACTAAACCCACCCTTGTATAAGCAGAATTACTTGTTGATTCATAGTATATCGGTTTTTCCAATCCACTATTTGGATAAACGCTTGGATTAATCCAAAGAGATAATGTGAATTTACTTTTTCCAGCCAAAGTCACGCCCGCAGGAATTGATATGGAGTCGCTACTCCCATTAAAATTCAAAGCACCATTCACTTTTCCTGGTGTTGTCATGAGAGATGTATTTCTTGCTGCTGTTCCATTATTTCCTCCTACAGAATCTACCACTGTTGTATTTCCAGCATTATCATTCATCTTCCACTGTGCTATAGGAGTGGAGGCAGGTCCAAGTTCCGGATTTGGATCTTTTGACCATACGTGACCATGTTCTGTAATAGGGAGGGTGTCATCTAAAGAAGAAATGGTTCCATTTCCTGTGGCAGTATAAAAAGAAACATCACTTGTTGTTTGTGTTGAAACAGAGAGTGCTGCAAAAGCTTTATGATTTCCTAATGATAAGAATCCTATACTAAGAAATAGTCCAAAAAAAAAGATTTTTTGTATATTGTTTTGAAGCATTTTCTTCTCTTTTTTTAGTGTTTAGTATTGACTTTAGTATAGTATTCTTTTTGTTTTTTGTGTAGAGGGTGATTTTTGTTATACACCTTTATCTGGACTAACTTCATTTCTAGCTAAAAAGAGAATGATTCCGTAAGCAAGCATCCCGCCAAAAAGTGCTGTAAGAAGTTGTGGCCAGCTCATCATAACCATAACACTCGTAGATATTGTTTTTTGTGAAATGATATCAAAAATCCAATGACTCATAAGAAATAAAAATGAAAACTTCCCTACACTCGCAAGAATCATTCCCAACCAATAATTCTTTTTTCGAAAAAAATCAAAAACAAAAATAAGGAGAATATTACTGATCATTATATACGGAATCATAGGTGCTAACGCTACAGGAAGCGTTCCCATAGAAAAAGCAATTACACTTGGAAGAAAAGCCAAAATAACCGCTGCACGAACTCCCAAAATAACCGTCGCCACAAAAAGCATAGCATTTACCATAATGCCCGAAAATACTTGCTGTTGAAAAAACGGTGCCATCAAAGTAATACCAAAAACAAATGCAAATTGTGTTACATTACTCCAAGCTTGAACTTTTTCTAAAGCTAACACATTTTCTTTTATCATAGAGAGTATTGTTATTTTTATTCTTTTCTAAAATAGAATGATCTTACTTTTTATTCCTTAATAAAACCTCCCGCTTGCTGATTCCAAAATGTCGAATATATTCCATTATGATTTAAAAGGTCTTTATGACTCCCCTCTTCTACAATCATACCATTTTCCATTACAACAATGCGATCC
Organism: Candidatus Moraniibacteriota bacterium; assembly: GCA_016699795.1. Lineage (NCBI taxonomy): Bacteria > Candidatus Moraniibacteriota > Candidatus Moraniibacteriota bacterium. The sequence goes on along the minus strand of CP065011.1, from coordinate 972,758 downwards.
ATTTTCTGAATAGTACTCAAACGATGAGCGATTACAAGTGTTGTTCTGTTTTTCATAAGTTCATCAAGTCCTTCTTGAATATATTTTTCACTCATACTATCAAGAGAACTTGTCGCTTCATCCAAAATAAGGACGGGTGCGTTTTTGAGCATAGCACGAGCAATTGCCACTCGTTGCCGTTCTCCCCCCGAAAGCTTCACACCTCGCTCTCCTACCAAAGTTTCATATCCCTTAGGAAGCTTTTCGATAAAATCATGAGCATGAGCACGTTTTGCTGCTTTGATAATTTCTTCATTTGTAGCCTTCATTTTTCCATAAGCAATGTTTTCCTTGAGTGAGCGATGGAATAATAAGGGTTCCTGAGGAACATAAGAAATATGTTGACGAAGATCATCTTGAGAAATATGAGCAATGTTTTGACCATCAATCTCAATACTTCCCTCTGTAATATCCACAAAACGAAGAAGCATTTTTGTGATGGTTGTTTTTCCTGCGCCACTATGCCCTACGATACCCACTTTTTCTCCAGGGGCTATGTGTAAAGAAAATTTTTCAAATACTTTTTGCTCTTTATTTTCATAAGAAAAAGAAATTTCTTTACACTCAATACGTCCCTCTCGTATGTGACATTTTTCTGGATATTGTGGATCTTTTACTGAAGGTTCTTGTTCAAAAATTTCCACCATTTCCTTCGCATCTGAAAGAGATTTTTCAATATCCATAAGAGCTCTCCCAAAAGACCAAACAGCATCAAACGTTCCGAAAATATACATTTGCACTAATACAATAGTTCCCACTGAAATTTGACCTTGACTCCACAAAATTGCCACGAAATACATGGCACCAAATTCCAAAAGTATAAATAATATTCCCTGAAGCCCAATTTGAAGGTTTCGCATAATCCACGCTTTTCGACGTGCCTTCTCCCAAAGCCTCGTAATCTTTTGAAATGATCGGTGTTCCTTCTCTTTCGAACCAAATATTTTTATTGTTACAGCATTCGTAATAGTATCAGCTTGACGACCCGTTACTTGCGAATCCATATTTGCTTCTGCCAAATCATACGGTATTTTTTTTCGAGCAAAATATAAGGAGATCCCCAAAAAGACAATGATCCATACTACATACATCCAAGCGATTACGGGGACATTCCAAAAAAGAACTCCGATCGCTCCAATTAATTGAATCGATCGATTCACCACATGCCACAAAACATTGTTAAAAATACTTGAAAAAGCCCATACAAAACGTTTTGATTTTGTCACCAACGAACCTGAGAAATTATCAATGAAAAAAGTATATGAATGATTATGAAGTCGTCTAAAGGTATCATCTGCTAATTCTTTTAAAATGTTACTTTCAAAAAATATAGCGAAATAATCACCAAGACGATAACAAATATTATATACAATAATAAGTCCTCCTAGCATCCATACCCAAAAAAACATTTTTTGGATTGTTTCTTCATTTATATTTCCCTGCGATACAGTGTCAATAATTTCTTTGTAGATGAGCGGTGAAATTGTTTGTGCCACTAAACCTGCCACATTATACAAAATCAAAAGAGCCACTCCTGATTTGGAGTATTTTTTTGCTTGTATCCAATAATATTTCAAAATTGTTCGAAGGGACATACTAAATAAGACAAAACGAACTATCTTTTCCTAAAAAATTATCCTTCATCTTTCAAGATATGTTTTCTTGGTGAAAATTTTGTATGCAGTATTTTTTTGCGAATATCCTCAGAAAGAAAAAATTCATCATACGTTTTTTTCACATCTTCATTTTCATGAGCACAACGAATTTTTTTCAGTTCATCAATAGTATAGAGTCCTCGCGCTCTTTCAAGGATAGTTTCTTTCGTCATTGGTGTTGGTTGCCCTCCTCCACCGACACAACCCCCAGGACAAGCCATTACCTCCACTGCATCATAACGAGAAGGATCAGTTTTAAGCTCTTCAAGTATACTTTTGGCATTTTTTATACCGTTAATAACACATATTTTGACTGTTTTTTCTCCTATGGTTATTTCTTTCTTTTTTATACCATCAAGACCTCGAAGTTCTTTGACTGCATCAAGAGGAAGATTCTCACCAGTCATTTTGAAGTATGCCGTTCGAAGAGCTGATTCAAACACTCCACCACTCGAACCATAAATAACTCCAGCACCACTTGGATCTCCAAAAGGATTTTCCGTAGATTCTTCTTCTATAGTTTTGAGATCAACATTATTTTTCTTGAGAAGCCGTGCCATTTCTCTCGTAGTGAGAACCATGTCAACAGGATTTCGTCCGTCAATCTTAAGTTCTTCACGCATTATTTCAAATTTCTTGGAAACGCAAGGCATAACAGAAACAACGAAAATATCATTTGGATCCTTATCCATTTTCTTTGCCCAGTATTCTTTAAGAATTCCCCCCAACATAATCTGAGGAGATCTTGATGTACAAAGATTCGGAACAAATTCTGGATAATAGTATTCCACAAATCGAACCCATGACGGACAGCATGATGTCATAGCAGGAAGCCTTTCTCCACTCATTAACCTTTCGGATAATTCCAAAGCCTCTTCTGTTGTAGTGAAATCAGCACCGGATGCTGTATCAAAAACATAGGAAAAACCAACTTTCTTAAGTCCGGCAACGAGTTGTCCCGTAGCAATCGCTCCGGGCTCCATTCCAAATTCTTCCCCAATAGCTGTTCGAATAGAAGGAGCAAATTGCACAACGACCGTCTTTTTTTTCTCTCCTATGAGCTGTTCTAATTCTTTCAATTCTCCAAATTCACCAAGGCCATCAATTGCTCCTACAGGACAATGAAGAATACATTGACCACAATTAATACATTCTTTTTCTTCTTCCGGAGATACCGCCGTAACACCTGAATCCGTTAGTTTTAAATAGTCAACTGGACAGACGTTCACACAGTGCCCACAATCAATACATTTAGATTGATCAAAAATAATAGTATCTTCTTGAAAAATGCTATCATTTTCATGATTTCCTATAACAGGCCTCACGCTTAACTTCCTAGAAAGATCCAACAATTGACATCGTCCCATCAAAAGACAATCTCCACATTTCATAGCATGTTTTTCAAAAATTCTTTCGAGATTTTTCTTCCTGAGAGTATCTAATCGATCAGATTCTGTTGTGATAACCATACCCTCTTCGACAGGAGTCATGCACGCATATCTTCGTGTTTGTTCATTTCCTATTTCTACTACACACATTCCACAATGACCCTCCGTTTCAGCATCTGGATGATAGCAAAGCGTCGGAATTTCTATTTGATTTTCTTTGGCGACTTCAAGGATAGTTTTTCCCGCTTCAACTGAATATTCTTTTTTGTCTAACGTAATAGTAATATTGTTCATATCATTTTTTACTTTTTTATTTTTTCCATTATAGCATCTATTTGATCATAAAGCTTTCCGAGATCTCCATCGTTTTTGACCACATAATCTGCAATCGAATGTAATTGTTGCACCTGGCTTTCTGCTTCAAATTCTTGTTCTTTAAGAAAATCCTGAAATGTTTTTGTTTCATCTCCTATATTTTCAGCTCTTTTTACCAATCGATCATAACGAAGCTGAGTTTCTACATCAATATAAATAAAAACGAAAGAAGGATTCTTGCGTAAATGCTCGATATCCGTTTCTCTTCGTATTCCATCTACCACAACATCAGTTTTTGCATCATTAGCATCTTTGGCAATAATTCGAGAAAGAATATCTTGCCCAAATGTCTCTCGTATTATTTTGGACGTAAGTGAGACAGTTTCACGAGTTTGTTCAATATGAAGACGAATAAGAATATCTCGGAAAACATCCGACATTCGAAACTTCGAAAATCCATATTTATCCACCAAATAATGAGCGACTGTTCCTTTTCCAGCGCCCATAGCTCCTGATAAACCTATAATTTTATGATTCATATATTTTTTTCAAACACTACAAAACGATACGAATAATTCTCATCTTTACCATCATAAGAACTTTTTATTTTGGAAAATATTTTTTCATATTCTGGAAAAAAGATATCTGCCTCAGGAAACACATCCTCTATAAGAGTCAAATAGAGTCTATCTGATTGTTCGAGAAAAATCGAATATATACTAGCACCCCCAATGATAAATATCTCTCCGTTTTTTTCTTCTTTTCTGGCAAGGCGCAATGCTTCTTCGGGACTTCTCGAAACAATAACCCCGTCTGGAGAAAAATCTTTGTCATGGGTAAGTACAATATTCATTCTTTTGGGAAGAGGAAATCCAATCGCTTCAAATGTTTTCTGTCCCATAATAACAACATGATTTCGTGTCATATCCTGAAAATATTTCATATCCTCAGGAATATCCCAAGGAAGAAGATGTCCCCTTCCTAATTCACGATTTTTCCCTATCGCAGCAATCATAGAAAGAATCGTCGTACGTTTATCATTCATAGTTTTTCTTTTGCTCTTTTAAGACGTTGAAGCGTTTCCTCTTTTCCTATTACCCAAGCAACCTCATGTGGTGGCGGTGATTGTTTTTCTCCGGTAAGTGCTATTCGAAGAGGCCAAAAAAATTCTCCTCGTTTTTCCTTCTCACATTGATCCATAAGTCCCGCCTGAAGAAACTCCATGGTCCATTGATCTTCATTTATTGTTTCCAAATAAGAAATCGCCGTCTGTATATTGTTAGAAATAATACTATCTTCCATATCTTTCCATCGAAGAAGTTCCTTGTCCATATCAAAATTTTGAAAGAAAAAAAGACTCTTTTCTCCGACTTGAGAAAGTGTGAAAAGTCTTTCTTGCTCAACACGCAAAACTCTACAAAGAAATTCGTCAGAAAAATCATCTTCCTCAAGAGTATGTTTTTTAAAAAATACTTTCCAATATTTGCGAGTTTTTTCCAAGAGTTCTTCTCTGGAAAGCTTTTTAATATAATGAGCATTCATCCAGTCCAATCGTTTACAATCAAATACCGCCCCAGCTTTATTTATATGAGCAATATCAAATCGTTTCTCCAATTCTTCGAGAGAAAAAAATTCTTGAGTGCTTCCACTTCCAGGATTCCAACCCAGAAGAGCAACATAATTTATTAATGCTTCGGGAAGATATCCTTTTTGGGCATAGTCCTCGACACTTACATCTCCCTGTCTTTTGGAAAGTTTTGATCTATCAGGATTAAGAAGAAGTGGAAGGTGAGCAAACTCTGGAATCTCCCAACCAAAAGCCTTATAAAGAAGAATATGTTTAGGAGTACTTGAAAGCCATTCCTCTCCACGAATAACATGTGTCACTCCCATTTCATGATCATCTACAATATTAGCAAGATGATAAGTTGGAAATCCATCAGATTTGAGAATAATCTGATCATCAAGAAGTTCAGTTTCAATGGAAACCTTTCCTCGAACTAAATCTCGAAACTCAATTCTTCGTTCATCTTGAGGAATAAAAAATCTTACTACAAAAGTATCCCCTCGTTTCAATCGATCTGCAATTTCTTCAGAAGAAAGATTCAAACAATGACGATCATATTTTGGAGCCATTTTATATTTTTTTTGATCCTCTCTCATTTCTAAAAGTCTTTCTTGAGAACAAAAACAATGATATGCCTTCTTTTTTTCCAAAAGCTCATCAATATATTTTTTATAGAGAGGTAAACGTTCAGATTGACGAATATCTTCTTTATTTTCCCAATGAATATTCGCCCATGAAAGAGAATCTTTCAATTTTTCTTCCGCACCTTCCACATATCGAGTACGATCAGTGTCTTCTATTCTCAAAAAAAACATGCCTCCCGTATGTTTAGCATAAAGATAAGAATAGAGAGCCGTTCTCAAACCGCCTATATGAAGATATCCTGTAGGAGAAGGAGCGAAACGAGTAATTACTGTTTTTTCCATATAAAAAATATTACAAAAACCTCTTTTTTTAAAATTAAAAGATATTTCTAGTATCCTTGAAAATGATTCAAAAATCAAGCTCTAAAGGGACTGTTGCCGATCTCCTTTCGTATATGAAATTTTCAAATTTTTTTGTGAAAATTGTAGAAATTTGTAAGGAATATCTGGATATTCTGTCAAATTTCTATCGAATTTGCAACTAAAATTTGAATATTGTAATAGAAAATGGAGATTGGCAACAGTCCCCTAAAACAATCTTTTAAAAAATCGAAAAATCCTTCGGGGATCTCGAGAAAATCTCCAAAACCACTCCAATCCCATTTGACACATCCAAAAAGGTGCTCGTTTTTGCTTCTCTGTCCAATAGTCGAATGTTCCACCAACTCCTATAAGAATACCTTTTTTGTATTTTTCTTGTAATTTTTCCAGAAAATATTCTTGTTCTGGAATTCCAAAATTGCAAAAAACAATATCAGGATTTTTTTTCTGTATATCTTTTATACCAAAGTCCCATTCTTTATTTCTATGAGAAAATGTGTATCCCAAAATAGATATTGAGGGATAGTTTTTCTGTATAAAAGAAGAAATTTCCTCTATTGAGCTTAGTCCTGATTTCCAAACAGCAACATATATTTTTACATTTCCTTTTTTCTCTGAACAATCAAGAATTTCTCTACAAAGATCAACACCGGAAATTCTCGGTATATTTTTTATTCCTCTAAAAAAAAGTAATGCCTTAAGACCAATGCCATCACACACAAAAGAATCGGATGTAAAAACCGCTTTTTGAAACTTTTCATTTTTTCTCATCTCCAAAAAATATTCTGTATTTAAAGTAGCTATGCGGAAGGGTCTTTCCTTTTGGATAGAAAGAAATATTTTTTTGACAAAGTTACTCTGAGAAATTCTATTCAACCGAAGCTCTATTTTTTCCATACTCTTTTTCTATGCCCCCCCTAGAAGAATTAAAAAATTTATACATCCAATAGCACGCTAAAACTTGACAAATTTGATAAAAATAGTACTTTTATAAAGCTCTCGTTAAGTACTTCATATAAAGATAGGAGGTTACCCAGCCATGTTCATTCTAGCACGATTTCCCGGGGAAAGTATCACTATCGGGGACGCAATCGTTCTTCACGTTCTCAAAGTAAAAGAGAATGGGAGTATAGAGCTAGGTATTAAAGCCCCGAAAGAAATGCTGATAGATCAGCATAAAAGAAATAACGGTGTTGGTAATGCTAATCCCTCTCTAGAACAAAGCCCCCCCAATAAAGGCTTCTTGAGACGAGGAGCTCGGTTCATTGATTGGGATTCTTCCCATTAATCAAAAATAAAAAAATAGCGTAATGAAAAAAGTTAATTCCTCCTCACTCTTTATCAAAGAGATTATATGGGAGATTTCCCTTTTTTATTCCTATTCGTTTTATTTTTGTTCGTGTATAACGAAAAAAAAATTTTTGTAGCCATGGACGGCTCCCCCATCTTTAAACGCTTATAAAGCGTTTTTTTATTTCTCTTCCCTGCTAATCTTCAAAAAAACAAACGGTCTCAATAACTTTTCCCCTTAAAAATAAAACTACTCTTCATTTTTTGATTCGTCTTTGTTATACTGTGAAATATGAACACTTCAATATTTTATCGTGTTTTTCTTTTTTGGATTTTTTGGATCCTTTTAGCAACTCTTTTGGGTTGGATAGGGTTTTTTCACGCTCGTATTTTTTGGATTTTTCTTTCTATTACCATCTGTTACTTTGCGTGGGAATCTAGCTGGAAACATTTTCACCCCTCTAAAAAAATAAAAAATGAGAAAGATACTTCCAAAGAAATATTTTTTTTCATTGGGGTAATCATTTTTATTCTTACGAATACATTTATTTTTTTTCAACCCCAGACACTTTTTACAGGAAGAGATCAGGGCTCTATTGCTCAAGCATCTTATTTTTTGGCGGAAAAACACTCTTTTCATTTTAAAACTAAGGAATCTTCTTCATTTTTCGAAGCCTATGGAGAAGGTCAAGCTCTTCATTTCCCAGGTTTTTATTATGATTCTGATGGAAATCTTACCACTCAATTTCCTCATCCTACTATAGCGTGGTACGCATCTCTTCTTGCTATTGGAATACCATCACCCTTTCATATTATGGTGGGGAATGCGATTACACTTTTTCTCTTTTTTCTTTCTTTCTACTTTATACTTTCACATTTTTTTAAGAAGAAAATAGTATATATCTTTAGTTCACTTCTTCTCTTTTCATTTCCTATTTGGTGGTTTTCTCGTTTTTCTCTTACGGAAAATGTTATGATGGCAAGTCTTTGGATAACACTTTTCTTTTTTCTTCGATTTCTAGAATCTCCCGATACAAAAAAATATCTCTTCTTTTTATCTTCTTGTTTTCTTCTTCTTATTGTGCGTGTTGAAGGGCCTATTTTTGTCGCCCTTATGGGTATATCCTTTTTTCTTTTTTCAAATACACGCACATTTCTTAAGAGAAAGTTTTTTCAAAGGATACTTATCCCTTTATTCCTCATCTCTTCATTTTTTCTTGTTGCTGTTTTTGCAAATATCCCCTTTTTCACCATAGTCGCCAAAGCTATTTTAGAAACACTTGGCCTTCGTCAACCCAATGATCTTACTCTCATAAATATTGCAAATATCTCAATTTTCAATCTTTGGAAGTTACTTTTTCTCTATGGGGTGGGCGTTCTTATTTTTTCTGGAATTCTTGGTGCAATCTTTCTTTTCAAAAAGAAACTTTTTCTTACACTCCCCCATATAGTCACCATTCTTTTTGTTCTTTCGCCTGGACTTATCTATCTTTTTGTTCCTTTTATTTCTCCAGACCATCCTTGGATGTTTCGAAGATTTACCTTTGCTACTATTGGTTTTTTTATACTTATTTTGGCCTATATTAGCCATCTTCTTATAGAAAAAAAGATTTTTTATTCCAAAAAGAAACCATTTTTATTTTGTGTCACTCTTCTTTTTTTAACACAAGCAATTCCCTTTCTTTTCTTTTTTACTCTCAAACAAGATGAAAGCCTTCTTGAACAAGTAAAACTCTTTGGTCAAAATTTTGAAAAAGAAGACCTTATCCTTATTGATAAATCAGCGAGTGGTAATGGTTTTGTAATGTTTCCAGGCGTTCTTACTTCAATGGGCCTTTCTTCTGCTTATTTCTTTAATTCTGAAGACTTCTCCAAAGTTAATTTTTCTCAATTTAAAAGAGTTTTTCTTCTTGTTCGTGAAGACTCTCTCAAACAGTATGGTAATATCCCCGAAGAAGACGGACAAAAAGTTATTTTTAACGATTACAGATTAGCTTCACCAGAAAATACAACTTCTTTCTCTTTTCCCACTTTTTCCTCCTATACGGCGGAAGATAGACTTTTGATTATTCCTTAAAAATTGCATGTATGGTATTTTCCTATAAAAAAATTTCTTTTATTTTTGTTCTTACGTTTTCTTTCTTGTTCACAAATGCATCACCAACCCTCTATGCTCAAAATATAAACGCCACTTCTTCGGAACATTTTATTGTGTATGTTTTTGCCAGAGAAGACTGTAGACATTGTTTGCAAGAAAAAGAATTTCTCAATACTTTAAAAAATCGTTATGATTTTCTTGAAATACATTATCTTGATATCTACACAGAACCCTACGCTTCACAATGGAAAAGTATAGCTCAATTGGAGAAACTTCCCTTGGCCACACCCATCACATTAGTTGGTGACACCGTCCTTTCTGGATTTGAAACAGCAGAAACCACAGGCAAAAAAATAGAAGATCTTATTCTTACGTATTCTAAAGAAAAACAAATAACTCCAGAAAAATTTATAGAACAGGGTGGGAGTGGAAAAAACGAGATTTCTCAAGGAGCTACTTGTTTAGAAAATTCTGAAACAGGTGTATGTGCCATGCCTTCTCAAGAACTTATCATTTCCCTTCCCTTTTTCGGAGCTACTGATCTAAGTTCTTACCCGGTACCATTTTTGTCTCTTATACTGGGCTTTGTAGATGGATTCAACCCATGTGCCATGTGGGTCCTTGTTACCTTTCTTCTCTTTCTTTCTCAATCATCTTCTCGGAAACAGATTTTTTCTCTTGTTGGTATTTTCCTTTTTTCTCAAGCAATTATTTACTTTTTTATCCTCAATCTTTGGCTTACTACTTGGAATTTTGTTAAGCTCGATACAATAATCACTCCTCTTATAGGTATCGTTGCTATTGGTGGAGGAGTTTTCTTTCTTTATGAATGGCTTATAAAAAAAGGTGTTTGTTCCGTAACAGCCGCATCAAAAAGAGAAAAAATTATCAAACAAATAAAATCTATTATATCTTCACCTTTCAATCTTTCTACTATCCTAGCTGTTGTATTTCTTTCATTTAGTATCACTATAATTGAATTTGCTTGTTCAATAGGTATTCCTCAAACATTTACCAAAATTATTGAAATGAACGGGGCTGGATTCGCTTTCCAACAATCTATGGTTGGATTGTATATATTTACTTATATGCTCGATGATCTTTTTGTTTTTGCTATAGCGCTCAAAGGTATAGAGAAAATTCATCTCACTTCAAAATATTCCACGCTCTCCAATCTTATCGGAGGAGTCCTTATGCTCATTCTTGGATTTCTTCTTCTTTTTGCTCCAAATCTTCTTCAATTTGGATAAACATCCTTTATTATTCCAAAACAATAGTCCAAGGAGAACTTGCTAATACAATTCCCACAAGAACCAAAAAGAATATTGTATTCATAAGAAATCGTTGTTTTCGAAGTGTTCCCTCCATATGGGTTTGGAGTAAATCCCAAAGACAAAAAAATGTTACCAGTAACACAGCAGAAATAGTCAAATATCCGAATGGCCAAAAATGTACAAACCATGCGAATTGAAAGAAAAGAAATCCCATAACAAAGCTATAAGCAAAAGCATCCTTTGGCATCGTGGGTCTCGTAAGAAGAAAAGAATGAAGACTCACAAAAAAAGATGCCCCTCCAAATAAAAATGCCAAAAGCCACTGCGGAATACTATAATTAATATGAACAGCACAAAAGAATCCAAAAAAGAGAAAAAGGGTTAGAAAATGCATAGCAAATAAAACTCCCTGGGAAGAAAGTTTTTTCTCACTCAAAGCAAGTTGTCTATAAGAATACGAAGCGAAAAAAATAAATAAAGATGATCCGAAAATCATTATTTGTTGGAAAAAATTTGAACTTACAAAAAAGAGAACTCCGCAAGAACCTATCGAATACAAAATAGCGATAAATGCCCAGAGAAAATCTCTTTTTGATTGTGAAAATTTAATGGCTAGGAAAAAGAATTGCACGACAAGAAGACCTGCACTTACGTAAAGATATTTCCAACCCAAAAAAAGAGCTTCCATGGAAGAAAAAAGCAAGAAAGCAACCAGGAAGGAAGCAAGAATGTCATGTCGTTGATCTCGTATTAACTTTAAAATATTCATTCTTTATTTTTATTTTGTTTAAAGATAATTTCTTCCTCTAATGAAATATCTACTGTTATAGAATCTCCGTCTTTGATTTTTCCTTCTATAATATGAAGCGCCAAGGGATCTAAAATATCATGTTGAATAACCCGTTTAAGTGGACGGGCTCCATATATAGGATCAAAGCCTTTTCTCGTAAGATATTTTTCAGCAGATTCCGTCAAAGAAATATGAATTGCTCGTTTTTCTAAACGACGAGAAACTCTCTGTATCTGTAATTGTACAATCTTCTCAAGCATTTTTTCATTTACCGGATGAAAAATAATAGTCTCATCAATTCTATTCAAAAATTCTGGTTTAAATCTTTCTCGAAGTTTTTCTAAAACTTTTTCTCGCATCTCAGATTCGTTGAGAGATTCTTTTCCTTTTTCTGTTTGGAACCCAAGATTATGCATCTTATAAATAACATCAGAGCCCACATTTGAAGTCATAATGACAACGGTATTCTTGAAATTTACAACTCTTCCTTTACCGTCTGTAAGTCTTCCGTCATCCAAAATTTGAAGAAGAACATTAAATACATCAGTATGAGCTTTTTCTATTTCATCGAGAAGAATAACACTATAAGGACGACGTCGAATAATTTCGGTAAGTTGTCCCCCTTCATCATAACCGACATATCCTGGAGGAGAGCCTATCATTTTTGCTGTAGAATGAGACTCCATATATTCACTCATATCAAGACGAATAAGAGATTTTTCATCATTGAACAAAAGTTCAGAAAGAGCCTTTGCTAATTCGGTCTTTCCCACTCCAGTTGGTCCAAGAAAAAGAAAAGATCCTATAGGATGATCTTCTTCAGAGATTCCTGCTCGAGAACGTCGAATAGCATTTGAAACAGCAATGATAGCTTCTTCTTGTCCCACTACTCTTTTTTTGAGATCAGACTCCATATCTGCTAATTTTTCCAGCTCTCCTTGTAGCATTTTAGAAATAGGAATTCTCGTCCAACGAGCAACTACTTTGGCAATATCTTCCTCAGAAACTTCTTCTTTAAGTATGGGATTGTCCTTTTGCATAGAAGTAAGCTTTTCCTCTTCTTCTATAATTTTCTTTTCTAAATCAGGAATCTTTCCATATCGAATTTCTGCTACTCGGGCGAGATCACCAGATCGTTCAAGAAGATCAGCCTCCCCTCTCAATATATCAATTTGTTTTTTATGTTCTCGAAGCCCCAAAATTAATTCCTTTTCTTTCTTCCACTGAATGGTGAGTGTTTTTGATTTTTCTTTTATTTCTGCTAATTCTTTTTTAATACTCGAAAGTCTTTTTTTATTCACAGCCCCATTTTCTTGTTTCAAAGCTTCTCTTTCTATTTCTAATTGGCGAATAACTCTTTCCAAAGCATCAATTTCAGAAGGCATTGAATCAATTTCCATTCGTAATGTAGAAGCCGCCTCATCAATAAGATCAATAGCCTTATCAGGAAGGAAACGATCACTAATATATCTCTTAGAAAGATTTACTGCACTTACAATAGCCGTGTCTGTTATTTTTACTCCATGATGAAGTTCATACTTTTCTTTAATTCCACGAAGTATGGCTATAGCATCTTCAACGCTTGGCTCTGATACAAAAACTGGTTGAAATCGTCGTTCCAAAGCGCCGTCCTTTTCAATATATTTCTGGTATTCTTTTAGTGTTGTCGCTCCTATAGTGCGGAGCCTTCCGCGTGCCAAAGCCGGCTTGAGCATATTGGAAGCATCCATAGCCCCTTCCGTAGCGCCTGCTCCCACAAGAGTATGGAGTTCATCAATAAATAAAACATATCTTCCATCAGAATCTTCAATTTCTTTAAGAACCGCCTTAAGGCGCTCTTCGAATTCTCCCCGAAATTTTGCCCCTGCAAGAAGTGCTCCCAAATCCAAAGAAACTAACTCTTTTTCTTTTAACGTCTCTGGGACATCTCCATGTATAATTCTTAACGCAAGCCCTTCTGCAATAGCAGTTTTTCCTGTTCCTGCTTCTCCTATAAGTACAGGATTATTTTTCGTTCTTCTGGAAAGAACTTGCATAACACGTCTGATCTCCTCATTTCTCCCTATCACAGGATCAAGCTTTTGATCTCTAGCAAGTTGAGTAAGATTTTGAGAATATTTTTCTAAAGCTTGATATTTTCCTTCTGGGTTGGGCGAGTCTGCCCGATGAGATCCTCGAACCTTAGAAAGAGCTTCCAAAACTTTAGAATATTCTACTCCGTACTGCAAAAAAATACGAGAAACAATGCTTTTAACTGATAAAATAGCCAAAAATATATGCTCCGTAGAAATAAAATCGTCTTTCATTCCTTCCATTTCTTTTTTAGCTTGCTCTAAAATACGAGCAGCATCACTCGTTACAATAATTTGAGAAGAGGGAGAAGGAACAGTAGGAAGTTTTTCTATTTCTGAAAGAATTTCCCCTTGAATTTTAATTCTATCAACCCTAAGAGCATCCAAAAGAGTTGTCACAACAGAACCTTCTTGAAGGAGCATGGCATACGCTATGTGAAAAGTATCAATTTGTTGTTGAGAACGAGAAATAGCCGCTTCCTGAGCATTTCTCAAAAGTTCTTGGGATTTCTCCGTAAATCGTTCGATATTCATAATGATGAGATATTACCATTCTAGAATGTAATACAATCTTTCTTTCCTTAATATATCCCGCCTTTCTTCACTCGTAAAGAGATACTTATTTATCTTAATTTTTTCCTGTAATTTTCAAACTTTTATCATGTATTGATGAAAATTTTATACGTATGTTTGGTATTTTTTATAAATTTCTTTAAAAAATTGACTGACTTTGTGATGAAAGAAAAAATGAACAAATATTTTTGTATTTTTCATCCTCGCATAGCCTCGGTCGGAGGAATTTGAGATGCTCGCCACGCCGGATACAAACCAAAAAGTATTCCCGCAAAAACAGAAAAACTAATACTTACAAAAATAGAATTCATAGTTACGCCAAAAGCAACATCAATATCAAAATATCCAAGCACTCCAATAATAACCCACACCAAACCAACGCCGAGAGCCAAGCCTATACAAGCACCAAAAAGTGCTATAACCACAGCTTCCACAAGAAATTGCCAAAGAATATCTCCGGACCTCGCACCCACTGCTTTTCTTAAACCTATCTCGGAAATACGTTCTTCCATAGCAACGAACATTACATTCATAATTCCTACACCTCCCACAATAAGAGAAATCGAGGCAAGAGCAAGAAGTAAAATAGATATAGCTCCAAAAACTTCCTCTACCAATTCTTGTCCTTCCGTAATAGACACCGCTTCAAAATCATCATTTTTTGCATCATAAATATTATGACGTTTTCGAAGAAGTGCACGAACGTCCTCGGCTGTTTTTTTTACGATACTATTATCTTTCACCTTTACAGTAAGAGAACTTACATAATCAACACCCAAAATTTTCTTTTGCAGTGTCTGAATAGGCATATACAGCATATCATCAAAAGATAAGAATCCGGCACCTCCCCTTTCTTTGAGAACGCCGATAACTCTGTAACCCTTTCCATTTATTTCAATTTTTTCACCCACAGCATTTCGATTCCCAAAAAGTTTTTCTTTCAGGCCACTTCCCAAAACAGCTACTTGTCCCAATGAACGATCTTCTTCTTCAGAATAAAATCGTCCTTCAGAAATAACGATATTTTCATCCACAATAATCATATCAGGGCTTGTCCCAAAGATCATAGAACTACTCCTCTCGCGACTATATCGAATTTGTCCTTGTCCAAAAGAACCTCCGGAAAATGTTTCTATATTATCAAGCTTTTGTATAGCTTCTCCATCTTCAAGATTAAGCGTTGTTATTCGTGTCAAAGCGTTTACAATACTCGTAGAGCTTCGATCTTGACTTGTTGTCCCTGAAGGAACTCGTGGTTCTACTTGAATTAAATCTGTTCCAAAAACACCAAGTTGTCCTAAAATAAATTGTTTTACACTCTCTCCAGCGCTCATAACCATAATAATGGCAGCTATCGATAAAACGATACCAATAAGCGTAATAAAAGTTCTTGTCGCGTTCTGCGAAAGATTTTTTAAAGCCATTCGAATTGATTGTATAAACGCTCTCATAAAATATTTTTATTCGTATCGGAGTGCTTCTGTAGGAGAAATTTTCACTGCTTTTTTTGCTGGATATAAACCAAAAATAATTCCTATAGCCAAAGCGATAACAAAAGCTATTCCCACAGATTCAAATGTCAATATAAAAGGCCAATTATAGCCAAGATTTTGTACAATGATAGCCACTACATATGTTACAAAAATACCCACAATCACTCCTATCACGGTGCCTACAAGAGAAATACCAATTGCTTCTACAAGAAATTGGGCAAATATATCACTATTAAGAGCTCCTAGAGCTTTCCTTAAGCCAATATCTCGAATTCGCTGTTTGAGAGAAATAAGAAGAATATTCATAATTCCCACACCTCCAACCAAAAGAGCAACACTCGCAACACCTACAAGAAAAATCTTTAGTGCGTCGGTAACTTTTTTCAAAAGATCAAGCGCTGTTCCCGCGCCTCGAACTGAAAAATCGTTCGCCTCACCAAATTCGAGATGATGTCTATCTCGAAGAAGTCTTTCGACATGTAATTTTGTTATATCGATATTTTTTTCATCATTCACTTTCATTCTGGCATACGTAAGATAGTCCACACCCAGCATAAGTTTTTGAGAAGTTGAAAGTGGAATAAATATTTCTGTGTCAGGATTAGAAAAAGCTACCGAACCTCGTTCTTTTAGAACACCAATGACACGAAAAGAAAAATTTCCTAACATAATCTGCTTCCCTACAGGATCAATATCCCCAAATAGATCACGTGCCCGAGTAAACCCTAATACTACAACGCGAGAAAGAGATGCTTCTTCGTCAAGGGTAAAATATCTTCCTCGCTCTATCTTCGCATTTTCTACATTAATATATTCAGCAGATGTTCCGTTAAAATTCACATTAAAACTTTCATTCTTGTACTGAGCAATAGTACTTCCATTGGCATATCCTGCCACAGAAACAGCATATGGAACATTTTCTTTTTTCTTCATAGCTTCCACATCCTCATTGGTGAGGGTTGTTATAGCAACACCAAAAGCTATGGCGGGAGGACCATCTTCTTCAGATTCACCAGGAAGAATAATAACAAGATCAGATCCCACATTTCTCACTTGGTCAAGAATAAGAGATTGTGCGCTTGAACCCACACTCATAACAATCATAACAGCAGAGATGCCAATAACAATTCCTAATACAGTCAAAAATGTCCGCAATTTTGCAGCCATCATATTTGACCAGGCAAGTTTCCATGTGAGTAGTAGTCTTCGTATCATATATTCTCGGCTTCAGAAAAACATTTACTATTCTAAATATATTGAGAAACTTTCTTAGTTCTTGTTTTGAGGTATGCATTTCACACTTTCGCTCAATAAGATTATTTTTTCTTTCGACGAAAATATAACCAATTTCTCACATCGTTTCAAAAATAAAAACGTATATTTATTTTAATTTACTTTCATACCGAGCATCTCTCCATTCTAAAAGAGTTTCATCTGATTCAATTTTTCCATCAAGAATACGAATAATTCTTTTAGCATGCTCAGCTGTATAGGTTTCATGCGTTACTAAAACAATAGTATGACCAGCATCGTTGAGCTGCTGAAGAATTTGCATCACCTGAAGACCTGATTTGGAATCAAGATTTCCCGTGGGCTCGTCAGCAAAAATAATTTCAGGATTATTTACAAGCGCACGAGCAATAGCTACTCGTTGCTTCTCTCCTCCAGAAAGCTGATTCGAACGATATGTCATACGATGATCCATTCCTACTGAAAGTAAAGCTTTCTTGACTTTTTCAGCATGGCATTGCTTCGTTGATCCCGTAAAAAATCGTTTTATTCGATTCATTGTTTTTATTTCTCTGTCACAACTTTTTTCTTCTTCATCATAAATATCATACAGCAAAGGAAGTTCGACATTTTCAAAAACACTTGTTCGAGGTAATAAATTAAAAGATTGAAAAACAAAACCTATATTTTGATTTCTTAAATAAGCCACCTCATTTTCAGTAAGTTCTTTCACATTTTTGTCATAAAAAGTATAAAGACCCCCCGTTGGAACCTCTAATAAGCCCAATATATGCATAAGGGTAGACTTTCCCGATCCTGATGGTCCCATAATAGAAACAAATTCCCCCTTTCCTATAGAAAGCGAAATTCCTCGAAGAACATCGGTTTTTACACCTTCACTCTCATAAGATTTAACGAGAGAATCACAAACAATAAGGGGTACCATAAAATTTTTCTCAAAAAAATATCAAAGGCTTTTTCTCGGTCGAACAACAACAATATCGCCTTCTTCTAAACCAGAAAGAATTTCAATATTTCCCTCATCATCACTCAATCCTATACGAATATCCTTCTCAATAATAGAACCGTCTGGAGCAAAAATTTCTACGAAAACACGATTTTCTGTTTCATATACCGATCGAAAAGGTAAGAAAAGTGCTTGCTGACTTTCTGCTACACGAACCTCAATATCAGTACTCATTCCAGACATTAAGCGAGTATCTTGTTCTTTCAAATCAAAATGAACCGTATAATAAACTACACCCTGAATTATTTTGGCCTCTGGTTCAATCTCCCGAACAACAACGCCTTGTTTTTCACGCACATCTAAAGAATCAAATTTTGCAGTTCCTTCCTGGCCTACTGCAAGCTGTACAATATCAGATTCCGAAATATCAGCTATAATACGAAAATCTTTTCCCGAAGTAATTCGCACTGAGGAAGATCCTACTCCCGTAAATTCTCCAACTTTCAAATCAAATTTTGTTACAATTCCCTCCATAGGAGATCGTAAGTAAATTTTTTTAAGTTGAGCAGCTGCAATCGATGCATTTTGTCTGGCTTGCTGAGATCTTAATTTTATGACTTCTCGTTCTTCTGGTTTTAATTCATCCCACTTTCTTCCCGCTGTTAATTCTCTCGTTCGAGCAAGACGCTCGTCAGTTTCAGCGATTCTCGCTGCTGTTTCAGCTTGAGAAAGTGAAGCATAATATTGCGCCCCCTCAAGGCGTGCTAATATCTGCCCTTCTTTTACCGTATCTCCGATTTTAACAGAAACGCTTTCCACCTGGCCACTTATTTCAAAAGAGGTATCAGCATAAGAAACAGGCTCCACAGCTCCCGTAAGGTCAATAATTTCCGTTATAGTTGTCCTTCCTACTGTCACGGTTTCGTATTCAGGAACTTTTTCTTGATTACTCGCCCACCACCAATAGCCACCTCCTCCAAGAAAAACCAAGAACCAAAACCATTTGGACATCAATATCTTTTTCATATGTATTTTTACAAAAATAATGTCTGTTTATTTCTTTCATCTAAAGCTTTATTAGCAAGAGCATCCGCAATAGTATTCTTTTCTCGAAATATATGCGTAAATCTTACTTCAGAAAAATCCAACATAAGATTCCATATTTCCAGAAAATGTTTTCGTGTAGTTTCGTGTAATATTTTATATTTATGATTAAGTTGTTTCACTACTAATTCACTATCTAATAAACATTCTACTGCTATTTTTTTTGCTTTTTCTTTCCCTATAAGAGCTTTTATTTTCTTAAGACCAAAAATAAGCGCTTGGTATTCTGCATCATTATTTGTGGTTTCCCCTATATATTCGCCATAATCCTTTTCTAAAGTTTCAATATGAACGCCAATAGACGCTGGTCCTGGATTTCCACGAGAAGCCCCGTCAGTGTACATATATATTTTTTGGTATTCCATATTCTCTTAGTATACTCCTTGCTAAAAACAAGAGCAAACCGATATTTTTATTTCAATATTTCGTATCATCTTGATTTGATCGACGAATGTCCTCTATGGTTATTTGTACTGAAATTTTCCCATTCCATTCATTTTCTCGAAGCCTTCCTACAAGATGAATTTTTTCTCCCACAGAAATATCCGAAAATTTCTCGCCAAGAGAAAATCCTATAGCATCAATTATTTGCCAAGAAGCCTCCCCTTCTAAACGAATCTTTAATTTAAGGTGTTGATTGCTATTTCCCAAAAATCGAACATCAGAAATAAGAACATCTCGAATAAAAAATATTGGCTCAGGATTCCCTTCTCCAAAAGGTGAAAATTGATGTAAATATTTTAAAAATTCCAAAGTTATATGCTGAGAAAATATTTCAGCATCTATAAGCCTTTCTTCATATTTTTCTCCTTTTCCTAATTCTTTCGTAACCACAAATTCAAAATGATCTGAAAAAACTTTAAAATTTTCCTTTTTCACAGTAAGTCCTGCAGCTTGAGCATGACCTCCATATTTTTCCAAAAAATGCGAACATTCTTCCAATACCGTCATAAGATTCACCCCTTGAGAGCTCCGAAGAGAACCTTGATATACATCTTCATCTTCCTTTTCTGCAAGTACTATTGTGGGTTTTGAGAATTCTTCGGCTATTTTCCCAGCGATCAAACCCACAATACCCAAAGGATATTCTTTATCTGCAACAACAATAGTATTCCTCTTTTCAAATTCATTCTTAGCTCTTTGACGCACATCTTTAACAATTCTATCACTCAATTTTTTCCTTTGGGTATTATGATTTTCCAATTCTTGTGCTAAAGAATAAGCTCTTTCTTTATTAGTTTCCACTAAAAGATCATGAGCAAGACGTGCATGAGCCATGCGTCCAGCAGCGTTAATCCTTGGTGCAATCTGAAAAGCTATCATCATAGCATCAGGATGTTTAGAATCATTTATAGGTATTCTTCCTGCAGTGTACAACTCACGAAGTCCAACTCGACGAGTTTTAGCAAGAACAACAGAACCGTATCGAACAAAAATTCTATTTTCATCAATAATCGGCATACAGTCAGCGACAGTCCCTATAGCCACAATATCAAGAAGCCATTTCAATTGATCCTCCTTTTCTGGAGCAAGTTTTTGATAAAGTCCCTGCGCCACTTTAAAGGCCGTTCCTGCTCCGCAAAGTCCATTAAAAGGATATCCACAATGAGGAATTTTTGGATTAATTATAGCCAAAGCATCTGGCATAATTTCTGGAACATGATGATGGTCCACAACAATACAATCTAATCCTTTTTTCTTAGCAAAAGCGATTTCATCTTTATTGGTAATACCACAATCAACGGTAAAAAAAAGTTTTATTCCCGCTTCTTCAAAAACTTGTATTCCTTCATAACTTAAACCATGTCCTTCTTTGTGTTTATCTGGAATATGAACAACTATTTCCAAGCCTAGACCTTCCAATGCTTCACGAAGAACAGCGCTTCCCGTTACGCCATCCGCATCATAGTCACCAAACACTCCTATTTTTTCTTTTTTCTTTATGGCCTTTTCTATTCTTCTTACAATAGATGCGAGATCGGGAAATAAAAAAGGATCATGAAGATGTTTTTCATAATCAGGAGTCAAAAAATCATTTGCCTTTTGTATCGAGTCTATTCCTCTTGCTAAAAGGAGATGTGCTAATAACTCATCAAGATTAAGTTCTTTGGCAAAAATCTGTGCTTGTCTGTGGAACGGTTGTATTTCCCATATCATAGATGCCCAGTATACCACATTCTAAAAAATATTTTATAACTACTCAAACACATTCCCACAACAATCTATCTTTCGAAGTCTCTTTTTCTTTTTTTAAATAATACAAAAATCCCCTCTTTTAAGGAGGAGATTTTGTAAGCTTCTTTTATAAATACCTTTTATTCTTCTTTACTTTTCCATAAGAGTAATCGCATCTGCTACGACATAACTCGTAGAAGAAGGATCTCCTTGAAAGGAAAGGGTTACTTTGTTTTCAATTTTAGCATTCTCGATTCCTAAAGTTTTTCCTTTAGAAAGAAAGAATTTATATTCTTCTTGGGTACCGGAATCACTCAAAACAGACAAAACAATTTGCACATCTTGAGTCTCTGGAAATTGAGAAAGTTCTACAATCATTCCAGAAAGTTTTGATACACCATCATCTTCTTTTTTCATGGAAGTATCTGAAACAGCTTTTGATTCTTTTTGTGTTATTTCTTTTTTTGTTTCAGTTGGTTTTCCTTGTATCATTTCTGTTTGTTGATTTTCATTTTTTGGGAAAAATACTCCCAAAACAACTAAAATACCTCCTGTGAGAGAAATAATGAGGATTCCTATTAAAAGTTTATTTTTCTGCATACGTTTTTTATTATTTTTTTAGTAACACTTTTATACTAAGTGTAAGTATAGTAAGAAAAGAAAATATTGTCTAGTGCGGATAAAAGATACCATCAATAAGATTTGAAAATGATAGATATTACATACATTGTATAGACTTAGATCTTTTTAACGCCTCCTCTTCTCAAAAAAGACTCCTCCCTCAGGAAGAGTCTTCTGTTCTAAGTTTTTGTATTTTTGTACTTTACTTTTTTACTTTGTTAGTTTCTTACGTTTTTGTACTTTTTAGGGATTTAGTTCTTTGTATCGTGCGCATTGATTTGTAGTGCAGGTACCAGAAGAAGCAAGACCTCCATAGCATGTCCACGTCCATTTTCCAGAAGCGTATTTAACGTTTTCTTTAGTTCCTTCTTCACAGAAGAAATTGTCGTCAGTCACATCATTAAGATTTCCTTCATAGCAAGAATTTGCATTATGATCATCACTACATTTACCTGTAACACCGACGCACGTTCCTCCTCCAACTGGATCATAGCCTTTCAAACATTCAAAGTTTGCTGTTAAATGTTCGTCCTCACCTATATTAAAAGAACAATCTTTATTGATATTGTCACAAGGATTTGTTCCAGTAGCATTCCATCCTATAAATTTTGCATTAGAGGCTGGTATTGGATCTGCATGAAGCTCAATGAGGGTTCCCTGATTAATTATTGCTGATAGACAAGAAGGGAGGTTGCAAGATACTGCAGAACCAGGACCAACTAGTGTAACAGTGAGTGTGTGTTGGGGAATAGCTGTTACCGTTACACTAACGGAGTCCGTTCCACTCCCTCCTGGTCCGGTACAGGTAATAGTGTAGGTTGAGGTTGTAGTTGCTAATATAGTATCATTTCCTCCAAGATAACTTTTTACTCCAACCCATCCAGTTCCTGATCCTGTACAGCTTGTAGCATTGGCTACAGCAGGCCAGGTAAGATTAAGATTTGCTCCTGCATTTATGGTGAGAGGTCCATCAGAACCATTGATTTTGAGATTGGGAGCGGGTGCAGGAGTCGTTACAGTTACCGTAACAGAATCATTTCCACTCCCTCCTGGTCCGGTACAGGTAATAGTGTAGGTAGAAGAAGCTGTTGCAAAAATCCAATCGCTTCCTCCAGAAACACTTTTTGCTCCAGTCCATCCAGTTCCTGATCCTGTACAGCTTGTAGCATTGGCTACAGCAGGCCAGGTAAGATTAAGATTTGCTCCTGCATTTATGGTGAGAGGTCCATCAGAACCATTGATTTTGAGATTGGGAGCGGGAGCAACTAATGCTACATTTCTAGAAGCCAAACATGCTATCGTACTTCCTCCCCCTGAACCAAGACAATTCCATGAAGTAGAGCCTCCGATAATTGGGAAGGTAGGAGTAACTCCACTAAGTGTTCCTGTGGCGCAGAAAGCTGTTGGTATAACTGAAGGCCATGCTGTTACTGTAGAGGCATACGTAGAACGATTCGTTCCACAAGCTCCATTCACAACAGTTGGTTTAGTAGCATTGCACGATATGGTAGAAGCACCATTGGAACAAGTCCAGAGCCATGCGCCTGATACAGCACTTGCTGTTCCTATGGAGCAAAGTTCTGTTGTGGGAGCAGTGATAAATGATTGTCCAGCTGAAGGACCACAGGTTGGGTTTTGTGTACAGACAGTTCCGTTTTTGTGGTATCCAGCATTGCAGGTGAATTCGCATTTTGGTGCTGAGCCTGCAGGAGTACTACAAGAACTTGCTACAACTTTTGCTGTATTTACAGAAAGACCAGTAGCATCTCCTGAACATAATGTTGCGTTTGCGGGATTGGTTCCTGTGCATGCGTAAGCTACAGCTACATTTCTAGAAGCCGAACATGTTGCTGTAGCTCCTCCTCCTGAGCCAAGACAATTCCATGAAGTAGAACCTCCGATACTTGGAAAAGTAGGAGTAACTCCACTAAGTGTTCCTGTGGCGCAGAAAGCTGTTGGTGCAACTGAAGGCCATGCTGTTACTGTAGATGCGTACGTAGAACGATTCGTTCCACAAGATCCATTTACAACAGCTGGTTTAGTAGCATTGCACGCTATATTGGAAGCACCATTAAAACAAGTCCAATTCCATGCGCCTGCTACAGGACTTGCTGTTCCTATGGAACAAAGACCTGTTGTGGGAGCATTGATGTATGACCCTCCAGCTGAAGGACCACAGGTTGGGTTTTGTGTACAGACAGTTCCGTTTTTGTGGTATCCAGCATTGCAGGTGAATTCGCATTTGGTTGCTGTACAACTATTTACTAAAGTTTTTGCTGTATTTGCAGAAAGACCGGTAGTGTCTCCTGAACATAATGTAGCGTTTGCGGGATCGGTTCCTGTACAAGAATAAGCAGGAAGAACACAAGCAGATCCATTCCAAGTATAGCCAGTATTACAACGATATTCGCATTTACGAGCAGTACCTGTTGCGTGATAAAGATAATCTACATTCTGAGTAAGATTTACTGTATCACCATCATATACTATTGTATTTGCAGGACGTGTTCCCATACAAACAGGAATTAAATTAAATCCTGCCGTAACTGTTTTCGCTGCATTCATAGTAACCGTACAAGTTGCACCGTTTACACTATCGCATCCTGTCCAACTTGAAAAAGTACTTCCAGCTAAAGGCGATGCTGTAAGAGTAACCGTCGTTCCGGTATTATAATTTTGTGAACAATCAGCTCCACAATTTATTCCGGAAGGAGCTGATGTTACGAGCCCTGAACCCGTGCCACTTTTGGAAACGGCGAGAGCCTTTTCAGAAACAATGGAGTAGGGAATGGAAAAAGTACCTGTTTGATATTGATTATAACCATCATATACGACCATATCCAACTTATAATTCGCATTTTTAGTACTTGGATAGGTAGCACTAGTGCCAACATTAAAAGTTCCTACTCCATTACTTGTACAGCGATAATGATCATGATAAAAATTAAAAGCAAATGTACAGTTTGACCAACCGCTATTAATAAAAGTATTCGCTAGCCATGTATTTATTTTTTTACTTTGTGGACTCGTCAACCACAACTCAGCACTAATTCCCATCCAACCATTATTGCAAGCTATTGACTTTATAGTTGTCGTCGTGGTGGCATTTTCATTTGGAGAATATTCGTTTTTATTATGGTTTGCAGTTACAACAAAATCTGTATTTGCATTTCTAAACACAAACGTATCCGCACTCACATCTTGAGCTACGAAAAACATATTAACACCCAAGAAGAAAGCAAAAAGAGAAACTATTCCTTTCCTTCTTCTACTTTTTTTTAATACGATAAAAGCAAGAAATCCTGAAAGCAAAGCTAAGAGAGAAATAAGAAGAGTTTTTTGGGAAATACCTGCGTAAGATATTCCTTCTTGTTTTTCTTCTGTATTTGCTGAGACGCTTCGTTCATCCAAAGTTTTTCCTTCTTTGTTTTTTACTACCACACGTATTGTTGGCTGAGTACAATTTTTTGTTATTTCAATATTCATCGCTTTATGCTCATAACCCGATCCTGAAGCTGAATCAAAAGGTGCTTCAACTTCTTTTGCGCACACTCCTTGAGCATCAGATATTTCTAGATAGGCAGTCCCTGCTATCTTTGTTTTATTCCTCGCTCCTAAAAATTGATCAGCAGACCCTGTCCAACCAAAAGATACATTAGCTGTTTCTCCTTTTGTATAACTTTCTTTATCAAAAACAATATTTTGAATAGTTGCAGATTCTCCAGAAACAACATAATGCAATTGAGCTTCAGTAGAAATGATCTTGTTACTCTCATCTTTCAAAACAAGATTTTGTGTATAGGATTGAGGTAGTGTATTTTTTTCTATCAAAAAAGAAACTTCCTTCTCTTTATTTGGCTCAAGAACAAAGGAATCTCTTTTGTAGACATTAAGAGCTTCTCCAAAAAGAGATCTTCTATATTCAGTAAATTCTGGTTTTACTGTTACTGATTCAAGGAAGGTGCTTTTATAAAAACAAGAAACATATAATTCTTCAACAGGGAGAACATCAATACCTTCTGATGGACTATACACTTTTTCTTCTTTATTTATTGTCAAACGACAACTTTCAATCTTTACATATCCTGTAGTTATACCTGCAATTTCTACATCTTTAATACTACTCTGAGCAAGAGTTAAGCCAGAAGAGTTTGAAACTTCTATACCAATATCATACGTACCATTTGGAAAGAAAGGAAGTTCTAGTTTTTGAATGATTTTTTTTGTTTCATCATTTTTAAGAGAGATAGGATCTTTGAAAACATTTTGAAATAATGGTATTCCCTCTTTATTAAGAAGAAGCAATGAAGTTATGATATCTGTTTGTATCCCCTCTCTGTTGTTTATATCATAAGCAACTTCTATAGAAGTTCCTTCTTTTGATACCACTACAGGATTATATACATTCACGCTCGCTATACGAATTATTTCCATTTCTTGTATCATCTCTGGATTTTCTGCTTTTATTCTATCGAATTCTTCTCGAGGAAAGTCTTTTGGCTCAAGAGTTTGTGCAGAAACAGAAAAAACATTCAAAAAAAGGAAGAGAAAAGCTACGAACGTACTTATCCTGTAATTAAGTTTTTTTTCTCTCATATATTTTTATTATTTTTAGTAGAACTTTTATACTAACTTAAAGTATAGCAGAAAGAAGAAATATTACATAATGTGGATAACTAAATTTATAAACTAAGTATTTTTTCCTGTTTCTACCAAAGATACTCTCTTGTATAAATTAAAAAAAATATTTTCCTCCCCTACTCCTCAAAATCAATGCGAAATTCTTTTCCTCTTTGTTTGAATCCAAATTTTTTATACAGTATATGTACAGACTCACGTTCTTCCCTACTTGTAGCAATAAGTTTATAACAACCCATTTCCCTTGCTTTCTCTCTAACAACTTCAATAAGTTTTTTTCCCCAACCCTTACCTCGAACAAACTCTTGAACGAAAACATCCTCCATAAAACCGAAAGGTTTTTCGTGAAGGTCATTTCTTAAAATATACAATCTCGCGCGAGCTATTTCATGCCCTTCTTGAGAGAAAGAAAAACGAAATCCTTGTGCTGAAAGTTCCTGACAAATCTTTTCTTCTTCATTTTCCATACAGTATTTTATTATTTATCTTTTTGTATAAAGAATACGTTTATACATATCCCCTGCAACAAGAATTAAACTCGAAAGAAAAAATAATACTATAAATTCTGAAATATTTAATGAAGAAAAGCCAAATATTTTTTGCATAGGAGGAAAATAGAGAGATAGTACCAAAAGAGAAAAAGATGCTAATGTTGCCCAAATAAGTAATCTATTCTTAAAAAATCCAAGACTAATCGAGCTAGAATAAAATGACCTCATATTGAAAGCATTGAATATCTGTGTCATTGCCAAAACGGCAAATCCCGCAGCACGGGCTGAATCAAGGCCTTTTTTATCAAAAAACCAAAGAAATGTTCCTAAAGAAAGAATAATCATTACTGTTGTAATAAAAAGAAGAAATGGTAATGTTTGACGAGAAAGAATTCGTTCTTTTTTAGCAAAAGGAGGATGTTTCATAGCATTTCCATGACTTGGTTCCATAGCAAGAGGAATGACAGAAAATCCATCAGTAACTAAATTAAGCCAAAGAATTTGCGTCGGAAGAAAAGGAAGGTGAGTGCCTAAAGAAAGCGCGGCGATAATAGTCCCATACTCAGCAAAACTTGTTGTAAGAAGAAAAGAGCTTGACCGTCGTATATTATTAAAGACGATACGTCCCTCCTCTATAGCACTCACAATAGTAGAAAAATTATCATCAGCTAAAATGATAGCTCCAGCCTCTCTTGCCACATCACTTCCATTTTTTCCCATAGAGATACCTATATCAGCTTTTCGTAAGGCAAGCGCATCATTCACACCATCTCCAGTTACGGCCACAACTTTTTTATCAGCCTGAAGAGTTTGTGTTATGCGATACTTCATATCTGGAGTAAGTCTAGCAAAAACATTTACTTTTCGAACTACTTGCAAAAATTCTTCTTCTGATAACATCTCCAATTCACCCTGAGTGTAAGCTCTCTCATTCTTGGTAGCTATTCCTACCTTTTGAGCAATTGCCATCGCTGTTTCTTTATGATCTCCCGTTGTCATAATAACACGAATTCCCGCAGATTTTGCCTGAAAAACAGCCTCAGAAACACCTTCTCTTGGCGTATCCATCATACCGACAAGTCCTGCAAAGACGAGCATTTCAACATCATCTTCATAAATAGATTTTTTATTTTCCATTCGTTCTCTATAGGCCAAAGCTATAACACGCAAAGTCTTTTTTGACCAATTCTCAACCTGAGAAAGAATTTCTTCTTGGTGTCCAGCAAGTAATTTTTGAACACGTCCATCCTGAAAAATAAAATCACATCGAGATAAAACTTTTTCTGGAGCTCCTACAACATAAAGAATTTGAGCTTCATCATTTTTCTTATGGACTAATGTTGAACGAAATTGCCTATCGGACCGAAAAGGTAAATCGTCAACCTTAAATTCAGTAGCGTCCAAAATATCAGGAGAAATACCAGCTCTTCGAGAAAAAACAACGAGAGCTGCTTCCGTAGGATCTCCCACAATTTCAAAGTTTTCCAAAGAACAATCCCCGGGATTTCCACTAGAAAATTCAACAGGATACACTTTGGCTGATGAACATCTCCCTGCAATATGTGCAAGTTGTCGAAATGCTAAATCTTCTAATGGTGCTACGGGTATTCCTGATTGAAGAAATCTTGCGCATGACTCCCAACCCTTTCCCTCTATAGAGATATCTTCTTGACCAGGAAGATATGCTTTTACAATATTCATTGTATTATCCGTAAGAGTTCCCGTTTTATCAGTAAGAATAGTATCTACAATTGCCAAAGTTTCCACTGCTGGTAATGACCGAACAATTGCCTTTTTCTTAGCCATCCTCGAAGCACTTACGGATAAGACAATAGTTAAGACAGCAGGAAGTCCTTCCGGTATACCAGAAACTAAAATGGCAACTGCCGCCAAAAATGTCTCCGAAAATTCTAATTCAGCAAGATAATATCCAGCAAGAAAGGTAAGTATGGTTCCTAAAACAGCAACAAATCCCAATTGTTTTGAAAGTATGCTTATTCTTTCTTTAAAATGCGTTGGGGTAGTTTCAATTTTTTCCATTTTTTGAGCAATTTCTCCTAATTGCGTAAAAAAACCCGTTGCCGTTACAATCATTCGTGCCTCACCAGAAACCATATATGTCCCCGACCAAAGCATATTTTTTTGATCCCCCAAGGGAAGATCTGCTGTAAGATTTTTTACCGATTTACTTTGCGGAAAAGCCTCTCCCGTAAGTGAGCTTTCAACTACACGAACATCATCAGCAAAAAGGATTCTCCCATCGGCTGGAATTCTATCTCCTTCTTCAAGAAAAACAATATCTCCAGGAACTAAAAGCCGAGAATCAATTTGAGAAAGTTTATTATTACGCAAAGTCTTTGCATTTTGAGCCATCATATCTTTCAATGCCTCAATAGATCTTTCTGCTCTATATTCTAGAAAAAATCCAAGAAATGCATTAAAAACAACTATTCCCAAAATAATCCAAACATCTAAAAAGTGATTTACAACAAAAGAAATAGCTGCAGCAAACAAAAGAACATAAATTAAAACACTTCGAAATTGTCTAAAAAAAATAATCCAAGGATGTACTTTTTTCTTGTCCGCTATAAAATTTTCTCCATACCTATCAAACCGTGCTTTTGCCTCTTCTTGAGAGAGACCTTCTGGTCTTGAATGAAAAAAATCTACCACTTTTTTTGATGGCCATGTATAGAAAGGTATTCGTGTATTTCGCTCTTTTTGTTTTTCCATATTTTTTCTTTTTCGGAAAAATTTTATTTCATTTTTTATTCTTTTTCTGAATATATCTATAATATTCGATCAAAACAATACTTCCAAGAAAAGCCCCCGACATATCTATAAAAACATCCCCTATTTTTCCCTCTCTTCCAAAAACCCAAGTCTGATGCCATTCGTCAATTATCGAAATACAAAATACTATACCAAGAGCACCTATAACACTTTGTGAGAATTTTTTTTCTCGAAGAGAGATCATTCGAAAGATTAAAATAAAAAGAATAAAAAACTCCCCAATATGAGCTAGTTTTCGGATAAACATTTCCTGATTCCAAGTATCAGAATAAAAATGTATTGTCCAATTATGAGAGCTCAAAAACCAAATAAGAAAAATCCACAGAGAAAGAGGCAGATAAAAAAATAAAAGATTTCTATGGTTTTTTGAAAAATATTTTTGTTTCATACCATAATGAAGTATACCACAAAAAATATTTTTATTTTATCTTTATTTTTTCTTTGTTAATAAAGCGCGGGATCTTGTTTTTCGATGAAAGGTTATGGCAAAACGATGGGCCTCCTCTCTTATTATTTCCAAAAGTCTTTTCTCTATTATTTTTTTATTTGGAGGGAAAATTTCTGAAGGATAAATATCAACTTTTTTTCTTGTTGGACCTTTTGCTACAGAAAGAAGTGGGATATCTTCACCCAAAACTTTCCAAAGTTCCTCGGCCATATGAAGATGTCCGATACCTCCATCTAAAACAATAGCATCTGGACGAATCCATTCTTCATGACGAACACGTCTAGCTAAAACTTCTCTCATCATAGAAAAATCATCCACACCCTCAACAGACTTTATATGAAATTTTTTGTAAGAATCCTTTTTGGGAGTTGTTCCTTCAAAAACAACGAGAGATGCTACGGGATGCTCTCCTGAAATATGAGAAATATCATATGCTTCAAGACGAAAACGTTCCTTCGAAGAAAATTCATCTTCTTTTTGTGAAAATAAACCACTCTCTTTCGTAAGAAAAGCAACATCTCGTATATGAGTTATAGCAAAAATTTCATCTCTCTTTTTAAGAGCTTCTTCATATTTACCATTTTTAGAAAGAATATTCATCTCTCTTTCTAATGTTACCAAAAGTCTTTTTTTTTGTCCTTTAAGGACGTATTCGATATTGCGAATATGGGAAAGGTATGCTTTTCGAGATATTATCCCCTCGTATGGACCTGGACATAAACCTATTTGAAAATGCAAACAACCCTTTTCTGAATGCCCAGAAAGAGAATGGAAAGGAAATATTTTTCTTAATACTTTCATCACTAATTCCGCCTGTTTTTTGGAAGTGTATGGCCCGTATACTCGAGAAAATGGGGATATTTCTTTTTCTTTAGACAAAATTCTATTCCCCGAGAGATTATATTTCATCAGATCCCGTTCTCTTACAAATACAAAACGTGGAAATTCTTCACGTGTTACAACAATAAAAGAAAAGCTTTTATCATCCCTGAGTTCCACATTATATTTTGGTTGATACTTTTTTATACCATTCGCTTCCAATATTACTGCTTCTAAAACAGTTTCTGTCGGAATATAGGCAAGACTTTGTGACTTCTCTACCATAATACGAATCCTCTCTCCCCGACTATCACGGCCTGTAAAATATTGAGAAACTCGAGATCGAAGATTAGTAGCTTTGCCTACATATAAAACCTCTTTTTTACTTCCACGAAAAATATAGACTCCCGGCGATTTTGGGAGTTTATTCCTTTCTGAGAGAATAATTTCATTTTGCACAAAATCAAAAATTTTCATATACTAGAGAAGTATTAGTTCTTTAAGAACTCCTTTCTTATCACTCACTATTTGCTCTAAAAAGGAGGAAAAAGCCATGAACATTCATTCTCATTCTTTTCTTGCCAATATACAAGAGCAAGCACTTGACTCTTTACGTTGGAATGGATTCCAAAATGAAGCAAATACTGCCGAGTATGCCTGGCAACACGGCATACCTTATACCTTCATAAAAGAGACTGAGTGGAAGAGTCGAAACCCTTACCCTTGGCACGTTTCTCATTTAATAGAACAAGCAAATTTTGTCTTTAAAGAGTATAAGAAACATTAAAAAATTCTCTTTATTATAAGGAAATTTTTCCTTTTCCCTAAGACCAAACAAAAAATTATTCCACAAGAAATAACATCTTTTGTCTTTGGTCTTTTCTTTAATTTTATGAAGAACGTTTTAAATACGGTTTAAGGTACTTGGCAGTTGAGCTTTCTTTGTAATATTTACTTACTTCTTCTGGAGTTCCTGTTACAAGAATTTTTCCTCCATTCTCTCCCCCTTCTGGCCCCAAATCAATAAGATAATCAGCGCATTTGATAACATCCATATTATGCTCGATAACAACTACGGTGTTCCCTTGGTCAACTAAACGATTCAATACATCCAAAAGTTTCCGGATATCTTCAAAATGAAGGCCCGTCGTAGGTTCATCGAGAATATACATCGTCTGATTTCTTCGTCGACTCGAAAGTTCTGCTGCAAGTTTTATTCGTTGAGCTTCCCCTCCTGAAAGCGTTGTTGCATTTTGCCCTAATTCAATATAACCAAGACCCACTTCCTCCAAAAGAATTAGTGTCTGAGCTACAGTCGGATAAGCATAAAAAAAACTTTTCGCCTCAGAAACGGTCATTTCCAAAATTTGAGCTATATTTTTCCCTTTGTATTCAACCTCTAATGTTTCTCGATTATAACGTTTTCCCCGACAAACATCACAAGGAAGATACACATCAGGTAAAAATTGCATCTCTATTTTCAAAAATCCTTCTCCCGAACAATTATCACATCGCCCACCAGGAATATTAAACGAAAATCTCCCTGGATTATATCCTCTTGACCTTGCATCAGGAGTAGAGGCAAACAGCGTTCGAATAAAAGTAAACATTCCTGTATACGTAGCAGGATTAGATCGGGGTGTACGACCTATAGGAGATTGATCAATAAGAAGAACTCTAGAAATATGTTCCGAACCAACAATTTCTTGATGTTTCCCTGGAATATCTAGCTTCCCTTGTAATTTATGAGCCAATCCTCGATACAATGTTTCTTCTACTAATGTTGATTTCCCTGATCCGGAAACTCCAGTAACACAAGTAAATACACCCAAAGGAAATTCTACGGTAACTCCTTTAAGATTATGAGAGACAGCATTTTTGAGTATAATACTTTTTTTCTTTTTTATACTTCGTCTACTTTCAGGAAGAACGATGGAACGCTTGCCAGAAAGATATTCTCCTGTAAGAGATTTTTTGCAATCAAGAAGACCTTCAGCTTTACCAGAATATATAATTTCTCCACCGTTCTTTCCAGCAAAAGGTCCGACATCAATAACCCAATCGGCTGAACGTATAGTCTCTTCATCATGTTCAATGACTAATACGGAATTTCCAATATCACGAAGAGATTTGAGTGTATTAAGAAGTCGAGTATTATCTCTTGCATGAAGTCCTATAGAAGGTTCGTCGAGAATATACAAAACCCCCGTAAGTTTAGATCCTAATTGGGAAGCCAATCGTATACGTTGAGCTTCTCCTCCAGAAAGTGTATTTCCACTTCGATCCAAAGTAAGATAATCCAAACCAACATCAATAAGGAATGTTAGACGATTTAAAATTTCTTCTAAAATTCTTTTAGCTATAAGTTCTTCGCTTTTAGAAAGTTGGAGTTTTTGAAAAAAAATTCTTGCACTTCGAATATCTAAACCAGAAACTACAGAAATATTTTTTCCTCCAACGGTTGCTAATAAGCTTTCTCGACGATAACGTGACCCTTCACATACAGAACATGCCTGCTGGGACATGTATTTTTCAATGTCATGTTGAATCGATTCTGAAGTTGTTTTTTTATATCTATCTCGAAGCCATCCTACAACACCCTTCCATTTCATCATAAATGTTATACGCCCAGATCTTGCATGATGAGATACTTCTATTTGATCATACTCATCATCACCATAAAGAAGAATCTTTTTTTGTTTTTCCTCAAGATCCCTGAATCGACGATGATCTGAAATATGATAATATTCACACACAGCAGAAAGAACCGTACCATAATAGTTATTTCGCTTATAACTCCATGGAAGAAGCGCTCCTTGGGCAATGGTTTTATTTTCATCTGCAACGACAAGATCTGCATCTACATCTTGTTTCACACCAAGTCCTTCACAGGCTTCACAGGCTCCAAATGGAGTATTAAAAGAAAAAAGTCTTGGCTCAATTTCAGGAAGATCTAATTTATGATCCGGACATGAAAGTGATTGGTGGAATAATGTTTTTTTCTCTTGTTTTCCTTTCTTAAAACGAATTTCCACTAAGCCTTTAGAAAGAGCCAATGCTCGCTCTACTCCCTCAAAAACTCGCGAAAAATTTTCTTCTGAAGCCATGACCGTATCAATTTCTACAGAAATAGAATGTGCTTTATACCGTTCAAGCTTAACACTACGCCAGCTATAGCGTTCAAGAATTTCTCCATCTATTTCTGCTTTCCAATATCCTTTTTTAGCGAGCTCTTCTAAAAGCGTTTCATATTCCCCTTTCCGCTCACGAACAATAGGAGAAAATATTCGAATTTCTTTCTGTTCTGCAATGTCAAAAACCCTTTCAACAATAGAGTCCAAAGGAGTTGAACGAATTTCCGTACCACATTCTGGACAATGCATTATACCAATTTTTGCATACAAAAGACGCAAATAATCATGAATTTCCGTAATAGTTCCCACTGTAGAACGAGGATTATGTGAAATAGATTTTTGTTCAATAGCAATAGTTGGGGAAAGTCCTTCGATACTATCCACATCAGGTTTTTCCATTTTCCCAAGAAATTGTCTCGCGTAGCTCGAAAGAGATTCCAGATAACGCCTCTGTCCCTCAGCAAAAATCGTATCCATTGCAAGTGTTGATTTTCCAGATCCAGAAAGACCAGAAAACACAACTAAAGAATCCTTAGGAATATCTACATTGATATTCTTTAGATTATGTTCTTTTGCTCCTCGAACTCGTATAATTTTATTCATAGACATCTCTCTTTTATGACACAAAAAACAAAAAAGATCAATACATCATATTTTTTCAATAAAAAGAAGCTCTTTACTGAAGAATTTCATTTTATAAAATTTTACTTCAAAATAAATCTATTTTTTAAATCAGAATACATTAAGAAATATTCTTTATTCCATAATGTCCTTCATTTTCAATCTTTAATTATTCGATCTTTTTTGCAATTTTATAAAGTTTCTCTTACAATGAAAAAGAAATAAGTGATAAATACCTTATATGAAAGAACAACAAACAGTTACGGTTATTGGTCTTGGTTATGTAGGACTTCCTTTGGCAGTGCTTAGCGCCAAAAAGAAATATAAAGTTTTTGGACTCGAAAAGACCCAAAAAAAAGTTGAAAAAGTAAATGCTGGAGAAAATTTTCTTGCTGATGAATTTCTTGAAAAACATTTCAAAGCTGGTCAAATAACAGCCACGACAAATGCTTCTGTTATTCATGAATCGAATATTATTCTCGTTTGTGTTCCTACACCCGTCGATAAACTATATCAACCAGATTTAGAGCCCGTACGAAGTGCTGTTCGATCTATCGTAGAAAATCTCAATCCCAAGAAAAAAACGCTTGTTGTTATAGAATCAACTATCAATCCCGGAGTATGTGAAGAAGTTGTTGAGCCTCTCTTTAAAGAGGCAGGGTTCGAAGTGGGAAAACATTATGAACTCTCTCATTGTCCAGAACGAATTAATCCAGGAGATCCAAAATGGAATGTTTCCAATATTCCTAGAGTTGCAGGATCATTTACAAAAAAAGGTCGTGATCAAACTATTGCTTTTTATGAAAGCATCCTTGATGCACCCGTTCGTCCCATGCAATCCATACGAGAGGCCGAAGCTACGAAGATTATGGAAAATTCTTTCCGCGATATTAATATTGCCTTCGTA
The DNA here is from genome assembly GCA_016699795.1 of Candidatus Moraniibacteriota bacterium. Classification (NCBI taxonomy): domain Bacteria; phylum Candidatus Moraniibacteriota; species Candidatus Moraniibacteriota bacterium. Next base: position 937,291 of record CP065011.1, on the reverse strand, counting down.
AATGAATTAGCAAAATCTTTTACCAAACTCGGAATTGATGTAGTAGATGTCATAAATGGAGCCGCTACTAAACCCTTTGCTTTTATGCCTCATTGGCCTAGTTGCGGAGTTGGTGGCCATTGTATCCCTGTCGATCCTTATTATCTCATTGAGCGCGCTAAACAAAGTGGCTTTGATCACAAATTCCTCAAACTTGCTCGAGAAATAAATAATTCCATGCCAGAATATACCGTCGAAATTCTCCAGGACCTTCTCAATGAAAAGAAAATGCCCCTCAACGGAACCCCCATCGCCATTCTTGGTATGGCATACAAAGCTAATGTTGGGGATAAACGAGAATCACCCTCTTTCAAAATTGTAGATGCTCTCAAAAAACACAAAGCGAATGTACTTACTTTTGATCCCTATCTTCCTGAAAATTCAACGGAAAAATCTCTCAATGATATTCTCAAAAAAGCCAAGGCAGTTGTCGTAGCAACCAATCATAGCGCTTTCACAAAACTCACCGCCAAAGATTTCGAGAAAAACAATATCCTCGTTGTTGTAGATGGAAAAAACTGTCTTAAAAAAGAAAGTTTCGAAAAAAGTTCCGTACTCTACAAAGGAATTGGACGTTAATTAGAAAACGATTTAAAAGAGTTTGAAATCAAAAAAAATAATATAATTAAAAAAATCTTTATGATTGGTCTTATAAAAATGATAATTTGGATTGTAGGATTTATAGTCGTTGGAGGATTTGTACTCAATTATTTTGGTTACGAAATAAATAAAGATTACTTTAGTGAAAGTAAAGAAAAATGCCTTCAAAAAATCGATAATTGTAAAAATGAATATATCAAACAAGGAACAGAAAATGCCAAATGTGATTTCGACTGCGTCGATCCCAAATTAATAATCCAAGCTCAAAACAAATAATATTTTCCTTTCATAAAGAAGATGCATTCCTTTTTTTGAGGCATGTTATTCTTTTTATTTTTTCTTTCCAATAAAAAATAAGTTTTTATGTTTTCGATTATTTTTTAGACTTATTCTATTTTTGAAAGGATGTTCATAGCAAGATCTTTAAAATCTTCTTTGTGAGGAAAAAATAAAAGAAAAATACTTGCATATACTAAAAAATTTATTAATTTTGATGAAGAAAAAAATTTAAGAGAACTTCCAAGTGACTGTTTAGGTATAAGCCGTCTTCCCTGGAAATCTACTAAAGAATTTATTTCATCGAGAATTAAATGTGATACATATCCAAGTCCAAGTATTAGTCCCAAAAGAAAAGCTTCGTTATTTTCAAAAAAATATTTAGAGGTAAGAATAAAAGTAATAAGAAAAAATAATAAAGCTGCGGGTATAGAATGTACCATACCTCTGTGTTTCGTAAGTTTTTTAAAAAATCCCCCGATCATTCCCCAAACACAAAGCATAACAAGAACTGAGCCAAAAATACTTTTTATAAGAGTATCTTCGCTATTTCTTTCAAATAATAAAAAGAAGACAAAAACTCCAGAGATAATCGAAAGGGATCCGAAAGTAAGATGGAAAGGAATTCCTGAATCACTATCTATATCAGGAAGAATAGACCCTAATAGTGCTAAAATAAATAAAGCCAGAAGAAAATCAATATTTTCTCCCAAAGCCAAAACTACCATAAATACAGAACCAAGAACGCCCAATGAAATTCCAAAAGTTATATGCGTTTTAAAACTCGCCATATTCTCATTATTTTTCAATATCTAGTAAATAGTATAACGTAAATTTTACAAAACGTCTTTACTTTTAAAAACAATGAAAGAATTGAAAAAGTAACCTCTCCCATTATTAAAAATTCAATAAATGATGGTTTTTATTAAGTATATTTCCTATTTTTCTATTTTTTCAGCCATTAAAAAAACATCTCTTCTAAAAGAGATGTTTTTAAAAAATTCTTTTTATGAAATAGAATTAATTTTTACAATAGTATGTGGTTGTTTGTGTCCAAATTTCAATTTATATCGTTTCTTGGCATTATGTTTCATACCCCAAACTTTATCATCACGACCCTGGGATATAACCGTTGCTGAAACTTTTTTCCCTTTAATTAAAGGATCTCCTACGATAACTTTTTCAGCATCGCTTATAAGAAGTATTTCATCAAAAATAACTTCTTTTCCTTCTTCGATATCGATTTTCTCTATTCGAAGCTCATCTCCTTCAGAAACTCTATATTGTTTCCCTCCTGTTTTTATCACTGCTAACATACGCATTATTATAATAAGTTGCTTATTTATTGAAATATTTCTTAATAATTCCTTCCATAATTTCTTCTGTCTGTTCAAAAAGATATTCTAATGTTCCGTTATTCTGAATTTTATAATCAGCCTTCTCTGCGATACTTGGTATAGATTTCTCTGTTTCCAAGTGATTTTCCATACGCATAAATTCATCAAAGGAGCTATTATCATCAGATTTCTCTCCACGCTTCGTGGATCGTTCCCAACGAAGCTTTGGGTCAGAAGTTACATATAAAAGGATGCTTTTATCAAAACTTCTTAAGAATTCCAAATCTTCCATATAGCGAAGCCCATTAAGAGAAACTATTGGCGAACCGCTCATTTGTCGAGCAAGTGTTCGAAAGAGTATGTCTTTTCCAAATCGATTTTTCAAAGCAATGGCCAGCCATGCTTGATCTTCCCGAGAAGGCCTTTCTACAAGCATAGAAAGGGTTTTCTTAAGTGGATCTGAAAATCTCAAAAGTGTTGCATCATAACGGTGTTTGAGATGATCAGCGACTGTATCTTTTCCCGCACCACTCTCACCTACTAAACCAATAATCAATTGTTTCATGATTGTGGAAAGTTCAAATATATTAACCAAAAACTTCTCTTCTTATTCATGAATAAGAATTCCAGGACTCATCGTTGAACACATAGAAATATTAAGGATATATCTTCCTTTTGCTCCCGTTGGTTTCGCCTTTTTAACTGCATCCAAGAATACTTCCGCATTCTCTTTTAACTTCGCAGAACCCATGGACAACTTTCCTACTGACTGATGAATATTTGATCCTGCATCATTTTTAAATTGAACTTTTCCCTTTTTTAAAGATGCCACTACTTGAGCGATCTTTGTTGTTACTGTTTCTGATTTCGGATTTGGCATAAGACCTTTTGGTCCAAGTATTCGAGCGACTGAGGCAAGTTTTGGCATCATTTCTGGAGTAGCTACTACGACATCATATTTTCCATCAAAAAACTTTCCTGATTTGATATCAGCAATCATTTCCTCCCCTCCTACCATAGCAGCTCCTGATTTCTTTGCTTCAGCAGCCATTGTCGTTGTGATAACAGCTATTTTCAATTCTTTTCCAGTTCCATGAGGAAGGACGATACTTGCGCGAACTTGTTGATCTCCTTTTTTTGGATCAATATTTAAACGAAGGTGCATTTCCAAAGACTGATCAAATTTAGTCTTTGAATTTTCAATAAGAAATGCAATAGCCTCTTCTAAAGAATAACTTCTTTCCTCCAGTTTTTCAGTTACAGCACGATAATTTTTTGCTCTTTTCATACTTTTTGTGGTTCAAACGAAGAAAATTCTTCTCCCACTTTTTTAATAAAAAATTAAAACTTCTTCCTATCTTCTATTCTTGAACCTTTATTCCCATAGAACGAGCTGTTCCTTCCACAATTTTCATAGCAGCCTCGATATCATTTGCATTAAGATCCACCATTTTCGCTTCAGCAATAGCGCGAACCTGATCTTTCGTAACCGTCCCTACTTTACTTTTCAAAGGATTAGCTGATCCTTTTTGTACCTTAGCAGCTTTTTTTAAAAGTTCTGCAGCAGGTGCTGTTTTCAAAATAAATTCAAATGTTCTATCTTCATAAACTGAAATTTCAACAGGGACGACATCCCCCATTAAATCTTTCGTTCGTTCATTAAACTTTGCACAAAAATCTTGAATATTAAGCCCATGTTGTCCAAGAGCTGGACCTACTGGAGGAGCTGGATTTGCCTTCCCTCCCTGAATTTGCAATTTAACAATTGTTTTTAACTTTGCCATATACGTTTACTTATTTACTTAATAGAAACTATTTTGAGATTACACCCTCTTCATTTGTAAAAAGTCTAATTCTACTGGAGTTTCTCGACCAAAAATAGAAACTAAGACCTTCACTTTTCCCTTTTCTTCATCAACCTCCTGTACCTTTCCATCAAAATCCTTGAAAGGACCTTCTGTAATCTTTATAGCATCTCCCACATTAACATCTACTCTATATTTCGGCTCAGTAACACCCATTCGTTTTTTGATAGTTCGTATTTCTTCAGGATTAACGGGCGTTGGTGTTGTTCCAAGTCCGATAAATCCTGTAACGTTAGGAGTGTTTCGAACAACATACCAAGAAGCATCCGTTACCATCATATTTACCAAAACATAACCAGGATAGATCCGCTCATCTATAAGCGTTCTTTTCCCATTTTTAATACGAATTTTTTTCTCCTTAGGAACAATGACTTCAAAAATAAAATCCTGCATATCCATTGACTCGATACGTTGTGTGAGATTACGAGCTACAGTATCTTCATATCCAGAATAGGTGTGGATAACATACCAAGCTTTACCGTGATGTTGTGATTGTTTTGCCATAGTATACAAAATTACAATGAAATATTTTTTAGAAAAATAAAATTAACAATTATTCATTTTCATTAGAAAACGAATGTTTTAAGCCCCCAACTAAAAAATGCGTCTAAAAATCCCAAAAATAAAGCCATTACAACACTAATCAAAACAACAAGAATAGTAAATCTTTTTACCATCTTTATCGTTGGCCATGTTACTTTCTTCAACTCTGCCTTCGATTCTTTCAGGTATGCAATAAAATCTTTTAACATATTTTTCCCTTTTTTAAAAGCCCTTTGGGGCTTTTTATAAACTAAGATTACTCTAATTTTAACGTTGTGTCAAATATTTCTCTAAATGAAGAAAGAACATCTCGAGAATTCTTATGAGTTATTTTTCTCAAGGCATCTTCATATGAAAGCCATGCCCAATCATAATGCTCATCACTTAATTCTATTCGAGTCTGCGATGTTTGTGCGGCATAATAAATAACCTTTTTTCTCACAAAAAGACCATTTCCCTTGTCTTGTCTCTTATCTCGTTCGGTTCCTTTCGCTGTATAACGAAATCGGATTGTTTTTGAAAAATCAGGAAAAATTCGAGCTTCTTGTATACCCGTTTCCTCTATGAGTTCTCTTCGAAGAGTTTCTTCGTCAGTTTCTCCCTCTTCTTTATGTCCTTTCACAAAATCCCAATGTCCATGAGGATATTGAAGGAGTAAAAATTGTGGCTTATTTTCTCGCAAAAGAAAAAGGACGACACCCACAGACACTTCAAATGTTGGGCGATAAGAAATAATTTTATTTACTAATTTCATAATTTATAACACTCCAGTTTTCAATAATACTAATGTACACGCTTTATGATAGATAATGCAATGTTTTTCAAAATACATTTCCGCTACAGAAGACTCTGTTCCAGGATTAAGGATAATCATACGAGGCTTTAAATCAACAATGTGAGCCAAATGTTTTTCGAGTATCTCTGGTTTCACATAAATAGATAGAATATCTACAGACTCGTGTATATCATCTAACGTAGTAACAACAGGTATTCCCTCAATATAAGAAAGATCTGGATGTACAGGAATAATTTTGTAGTTATTTTTTCGCTTCAAAAAAAGAATAACTTTATAAGAATATCGGTTTATCTTATTACTTGCACCAAATATAACCATGGTTTTCATAAAAAGTTTTGAATGTTGTTTTTCTAAAAATAAATTTGATATAAAAAATGATAGGTATTTTTCTTATCAAATTAGGTTATTTAAAAAATTATATTTATGTACAAAAAGAAACTTTCTCTACATACAAGAAATATCTCCCAAGAACAAACATCACTACGAAAAAACTATTTTTTCACTCATTTTTAGTAAAAAAATCCAAACATTACTATCACCCTAAAAACTATTTTTCAATAAAATTCCTTATTTATTTTTATTTAAAAAAATTAAAATTTATTTTATTTTCCTCCTAATTTTCTTCGGATAAAAGCAGGTACATCAAAATCTTCCTCAATCGGCTCTATATCATCAAGGGGTGATGGAATGACTGGAGGTCGTTGCTGAATTTTATCTTCAGTTATCATGGTTGGTGTTGTAGATGGAGATTTAAAACTCTGTCCATAATTATTATTCCTTTCGGCTTGAGGATGAATTCCACTTACTGGACGAGAATTAAATGAATTATTCGTTTGAATATTTTTTTTATGTGAAAAGTCAGATGTTTGCATCTCTTCTTTTTTTACTACATCACCATCATGAATATTTTCTTCTTTTTGATGAAGTTTTTCTTCTTGAACAGTTTTCATAGAAGGAGTTATTGCTTTACTTGGACGATCTGGATCAAATCCCGTAGCTACTACGGTAATTTGTAGTTCTCCTTTTCGAAGTTGATCATCCATAACAGCTCCGAAGATAACCTTAGCATTTGGATCAATAGCCTCCGTTATAATACTTGCTGCCTCATTAATCTCCATCATAGTCACATCAGCTCCACCAGTAACGGTAAAAAGGACACCCTTTGCACCATCAATAGAAAGTTCTAGAAGTGGACTATTTATGGCTGATTTTGCAGCCTGAGAAGCTCTATTTTCCCCACTAGCGATACCGATACCCATAAGAGCTGAACCACTATTTCCCAAAATTGCTCGTACATCTGCAAAATCCACATTAATAATACCAGATTTTGTTATAAGATCTGATATTCCTTGAACACCCTGACGAAGAACATCGTCCACTATACGAAAAGCATTAATAAGTGTTGTTTTCTTATCAATAATAGAAAGGAGCTTATCATTGGGAATGGTTATAAGTGCGTCAACACGATCTTTTAAAATTTCTAATCCCTCCATAGCTATGGCTCGCCGTTGAGCACCTTCAAATGAGAAAGGTTTTGTAACAACGCCAACAGTAAGAGCTCCAACTTCTCTTGCTGTTTCAGCAACAATAGGAGCAGCTCCAGTTCCTGTTCCACCTCCAAGACCGCAAGTAATAAAAACCATTTCGGAACCTTTCAATATTTCTTGAATTTCAGCTCTGTTTTCTTCAGCTGCCTGACGACCCACTTCAGGATTCATTCCTGCACCCAATCCTTTCGTTAAATTTTTTCCAATATGCACTTTTTCCGAAGCGGAACTATGGTGCAATGCTTGGGCATCTGTATTAATAGCGACATATTCAACTCCTTTTATATCGGAATCAACCATGCGAACAATAGCATTCCCTCCACCACCTCCAATACCAACAACTTTGATCTTTGCAAACGTTTCTATATCTGGTTTTATCTCTGCCATAAAAAAAATATCCCTTGCTTATTTATCCTAAATAAAAAATCTTTCAGGAATGTATTTAATAAGTATTTTTGTTTTGGGCTCTTTAAAGAATACCATGAGGAAAACCCTCCGTCAAACAGGAAGAAAAGTATGAAACCATTTTCGCAGTTTATCCATAATAAAAGACATCATTCTTCCACTAGATTCATTTGTCATACCCCCACCATCTTCATTCATTTGCCAAAAAAGCAAACCAACAACAGTAGCATAAGCGGGTGTATTCACCTTATCAACAAAGCCACCTATAGAATGCGGATATCCTACAAAGACAGGTAAATTTAAAGTATTTTTTGCCATATCAAGTATTTCTGGTATTTCTACGCCACCACCGACAAGAATAACTCCATTAGGAAGAGAATATTCTTTTTCAATCGATCGAAATTTTTCAGTTACCTTTTCAAATATTTCTTCCAATCGAGCATCGATAATTTCACCCATGTGGTATCGCGAAACATTCTCTTCTTGCGAAGGATCAAGTATGCTCAATCGTATATCTTCAGATTCTTCTATAGAAGCTAAATTTGCTGTTCCGTATTCAATTTTTATACGTTCAGCAAGATTCACAGGAATACGTAGTCCCATAGCTAAATCATTGGTTACATGCCATGATCCTATTCCCACAGAAGAACAGTGAAGAATTTCACCCTCTCCATAAACAGCAACGTCAGTTGTCATTCCCCCTATATCCACCAAAGCAATACCTGATTCTTTTTGTTGTGAATCTGTTACTGATTCCATCGCAGCCAAAGAAGAAAGAACAAATTGAGTAATATCCACTCCACACAAAGAAAGTACGCTTCGTATTTGTTTCATTTGAGGAATAAAACCTAAAACAATTAATGCGCTTACCTCCAAACGAAATCCTTTCATACCAATAGGATTTTGAACCTCCTGTCCATCAAGTCGATACGAACAGGGTATGATATGAATAACATCATAATTGAGGGGTAGATCTATTCTTCCTGCAGCAGAAATAGCTCGAGAAATATCTTCAGCAACAACTTCAGCATCAGCCCTTGTAACACCCACGACACCTTCATTTATCTTTGTTCGAATATTTCCACCTCCTATACTAACAGCAACTTCTTTTATTTGTGTATTAGCCATACTTTCCGCCTGTGTAATAGCTTCTGAAAGTGACTTAGAAAGAATTTCCGGATTCGTAATAAATCCTTTTTTTATACCAAAAGACTTAGCCTCTCCCACCCCCAAAATACGAAGTGCTACATTCTCTTCAAAAATTTGTTCAGCAATGACAACACGAACAGTATGTGTCCCTAAATCAATAGCTGAAAGAAAACGACTTTTTGACATAATTTATTTTATTTTTTGGAGAAATTTTTTCTTATTCCTTTCTTCTTATGGAATAATATACGGCAAAATAATCAATATTCCAACAATCAAAGCAAATACGGAGGAAAGAAGTACCGTTGCAGCCATGAGATCCTTAATTACTCGAACATAAGGATGTAGTTTCGGTTTTACCATATCAACTATTCTCTCGACAATCGTATTGGCAAGTTCAGCGCTTAAAACCCAACCAATCATTATAATAAGTATCACTTGTTTCCACACATCCATCGGAAAAGAAAAAAGAGCAATAATAACAACCAATGCAAAAAAACATTCTATGCGGAAATTGCGTTCATGCCGATATGCATATTGCAAACCGGAAAACGCGTGATGAAAGCTTTTGAGAAACAATCTCAACATATTTTATTTCGTAATTTTTTCTTCCTTTATATTTTCGCACACTTTATCTTGAAGAGCAAACATTTCCTCGCTATGTTCATAACCGAAAAGATGAAGTATCCCATGAGAAAAAACGAATGCCATTTCACGCTCATAGGAAACATCATCTTTTTCTGCATCTTTTCGAATAATATCTTCACAAAGAATAATATCTCCCAAAAAGAATTCTTCTCCCTGCAGAGATTTAATAGTTTCCTTATCTGGATAAGCAGGAAAAGATAAAATGTCTGTCGGACCTTCTTTTCCTATATTTTCTTTATTCAGCATTGCCATATCTTCTAAAGAAGCACTACTCAAACCAATGCCAATTTTTTTCGGAAACGAGAATAAAATTTCTATTTCACTCAAAATGAGAGAAGAAATTTCTTCATAAAAATTCTTTGAAAGACCACACAAACCTTCTTTAGGAACATCCAAAAGAATTTTCATACTTTTATTTTTTTCCCATAAGAAGATCATTTGCAATCTCTCGAACCTCATTTCCTTCGACAAACCCTATTTTCTTTGCTTCAACAATCGAAGCTCCTATAACTTTTCCTATATCAGAAATATCTTTTGCTTTTGTAAGAGTAATAATTTTCTGAACAATTTTTTTCAATTGATCAGATGAGATTTTTTCTGGAAGAAACTTTTCAAGAACAGATATTTCTTGTTTTTCCTTTTGAACTAAATCCGTACGCCCACCCTCTTCATACTGCCGAGCACTCTCTCGCCGTTGTTTTATTTGTGTAGCTAAAATATTCAAAATATCCTCCTCTGATAGTTCTTTTTTTAGACCACGAAATTCAATCTCTTTATTTCGAATAGATCCTTCAATCATACGCAAAACATCTCGGGAGAATGTATCTCCCGAGCGCATTGCTTCTATCATGTTTTTTCGCAAAGAATCACGAAGTGTCATAATTTTTAACGATTTCCCATACGCTTCTTAATTTCGCGCAATTCTTTCTCATCAAAACGACCCATTTTTTTGGATCGATCGATCTCTTTTCGAATAGAAATATTATAGAGAGCACGTTCACGTTTTCTCGTTTTGGAAACAACCTGTTCGCGATCGTTTTTTCTTCGTGCAATACGAAGAATACGACTTTGTTGAACTTTTCTACTAAATCGTCTCAATAAGCTTTCAATAGTCTCGCGATCTTTTCGTTTTACTTCAGTCATACTAAAACCTCCTTTCTCGATTCTATCAACATTTCTTTAATCATAATTCATTTATTCCAGTAAGAGTTCCTTGGATTTTCTTCGCCACATCTTTCAGAAACGCATTTTCAGCTCGTTTTGCATCATGCGAAGAAAGGAATCCAGGATAAGTAGTATAATACTCCTCTCGATTATTTTCAATAGGGTGCCATTTTTCCATATTTCCCGTACCATGCATAGGAAAAAGTTTAACATGAAGATGATCTATTCCAAAACCTTCACATATAACACCCGTTCTTCCCACATCAGAAAATGTTTTATCAAGAGCCTTTGCTACAAATTTAGATGCTTTCATAAGAGAAGATATTTCTTCATCTGATGCATCGAAAATATAACTTGTTAGATGTTTTTTGGGGATAACTACACAAACACCTTCTGTGTTGGGAAAAATTGAAAGAAATGCAAAGTGATCATCATTTTCCCAAATTTTATAACACGATTCTTGAGAATTTACAAATTTACAAAAAAGACAATCTGGATGAGATGCTATTGCCATACTTTCTATTTAGAAGTTTTTTTCAAAAACTTTTTCAAAAAATCAACAACTTTTTCCTGAGGAACTGTTTCTTGAGATCCAGTACGCATATCCTTTACAATAAGTGTTTGGTCAAGAACTTCTTTTTGCCCCAAAATAAGAGTGATTTCTGCATTTATTTTGGAAGCTTGTCGTAATTGCGCCTTCAGACTTCCACGACCAAAACTTTCAGCAAGAAGGATCCCATTTTTTTCCAAATATTCAAAAAGTTTCAAGCTCTTTTTCTTTGCCATCTCACCAAGTTGAGCAAGAAAAACTTTTGGTTTTGGTTCTTGATAAATTTTTGTTCCTTGTCTTCGCATTTCTAGAATGATTCTATCCAGACCCAAACCAAAACCTATCGCTGGAACACCTTCTCCTCCTCCAATTCGTGAAACAAGTAGATCATAACGTCCTCCCCCTCCAAGAGAAAGAGATGCTTTTCCCTCTTCTTGTTCACAATATACTTCAAATACTGTTTCATTATAATAATCCAGACCTCGAACAAGAAAGGGATTTATTTCATAAGGAATTTCTAATTCATCAAGATATTCCAAAACAAATTTGAAGTGTTTATGAGATTCTAAAGAAAGATGGTCAATAATTTGAGGAGCTCCTAATACTATTTGGTGACACGCCTCCTCTTTGCAATCCAATATTCGCAAAGGATTTTTTTTCAATCTTTCCAAGCAATCAGAGCAAAGTCCTGATTTCTGTGAACGAAAATGGACTGTGAGAAGCTTTTGGTATGTTTTTCTATCACTTTCATTTCCAAGACTATTTACAAAAAAACGAATTTTTTTCAAACCAAGTGAAGTCAATGTTCTATACGCAGCTTGAATAAGTTGAGCATCCATAATAGGATCTGTTTCTCCAAAAACATCAAAATTTGCCTGACGATGTTCTCGATACCTTCCAGCCTGAGGGCGATCGTAGCGAAAGAGAGAACCGCAAGAGTACATCTTGATAGGTTTTGGCCATACTTGCATACCATTCTGAAGAAAAGCACGAACTAAACCAGCTGTCATTTCAGGACGAAGGGCTACTTTATCCCCTCCTTTGGTGATAAATTCAAAAAGTTCTTTCTCAATAACATCTGTTCCCTCTCCGAGAGATCTTTTATACAATTGAGAAAATTCAATCACAGGAAGCTCAATTCTTCGAAAACCAAGTTCGCGAACAACTTTTTCAAGCGCACGATACACATGATTCCAATACACATATTCTTCTGGCAAAATATCTCGCATACCTCGAACAGTTTTTGTAAGACTTGAGGTGTTCACTTTTTTTGAAGAATTATTCCTTCTTTTTACAACGCGTTCTGTCATTTCTTTTTTAAGAGGAAGAGAAGCTTTTTTCTTTCCTATTTTTTCTGAAGATGATTTAGATTGCATACTCATATTAAAATGTTACTATTCTATAACCAAAAAAATTCTCTACTTAAAAAATGACTTCACACGATCAATGGGCCACGCTCGAAGAACGACCTTTCCAATAACAAATTCTTTTTGAAGGGGTCCCCACGATCTTGAATCGTGACTATGTTGTCGATTATCTCCCATAACAAAATATTCATCATCTTTGAGAGTAAAAGAGGAGGAGTCTTTTGCTTTTGCTGCTTTTTCAAGATATTCTTCTTCGTCTAAAATCATTCCGTCTGGATGTTCAGAATTAAATATCATAATAAAACTATTTTCAATATGAATCCTTTCACCAGGAAGTCCTATAACGCGCTTTACAAAAAATTGAGAGGGATTTTTGGGATAACGAAACACAACAACATCTCCACGAGAAAGTTCTTTCGAAGGCTCTACTTGAAAAATAGGACTTTCTTTCAAACCAATAGTTGTTTTCTTATAACGCCATTCATTTACGATAAGGTACTCTCCGTCATAAAAATTGGGTTCCATACTTGCCCCTTGAACAAAAAAAGGTTGAAATAAAAAAACTCTCACGGGAAAAATAATAATTACCGCAAGCAAAAAAACCTTTACAATTTCCAAAAGAAAACTTCCAACGCCATAGGTTGCTGAGTCAACTTCCTCCTCTTTCTGTCTTTCATGTATCATATAAGATTCTTTTTTCAAAAAAGAAAACACCAGAAAAGTACCATATTATTTCATAAAAAGCAAGCCCTCTCTTTCCTTTTGTTATAAAGAAAAAACGATACCACGTCATCCGCGGGGCCCGATCTTTTCTTTATACTTTTACAAGTAATACTACTTCGATCGATTTCGTTTGTAAGAAATAAAGAGGAACTATTTCTTACAAAAACCTCACAGACAACGCACTACCGTCTTCCTCCTTAGTCTATAACAAAAAAGTCCCAAGGTCAATTCTTTATACAGCGAACACTTAATCCGGAACTTTTGTTCATACTAGCTTTGTTTACATCTTCTCTAATTGCCTGTATTTGTCTGTATGTTGCTGTATTACCGCTATCATTAGCAGTCCAATAATAACCATCAAATCCTGGAGATTCAAAACGAGGAGGTGTGTTTGTGTTTCTTTTTCCAGAAAGAGGGAATATTAATTGTCGTGGCTCATTGTTTTCATTTATAAATTCTTTTCCAGCAGGTGCGCAGTCCCAGCCATCATCCCTAGAAGCTCCACAATTTCCCATTTTTTTTTCTAAAATAGTCCACTCACCGTCTGTAGGAAGATGCCAGCCGGAAGGACAAGCCTCTTTTGCTTCTCCAAAAGAATACAAAGCACCATATTGTGTACATTTATCCTCCTCATCATCAGGACAATATTTTTCTATTTCTGATCCATTTGGTAATTCATTTCCATCGATCTGCTCTCCCACAGTAAGATTTTGTTTCATCCAGCACTGATCACCTATTTTTTGAGTATAATAAATAGTTTCATCGCTATCCTTTATTTTATGATATCCACAAAAAAATACATACTTTCTTATATTAACTTCAACTGCTCGAGCAGATTGAGCTTCTTTTCCATAAGAACGAATACTTCCTATTTTATGAAGAGGATCACTACAATCAAGCGTGTCATTTCCCGCCTCATTACGAAAATAAATTTGAGAATCTGGTATCAATCCCTCAATAACTCCATTACTGCAAGTCCCTCCCCAATCCTCCACAGTATTCCCAATGGTATCTTCTAAATTATTAGTCTGTTCTTTTCTCTTTATTATATCCACAACATTTGCAATTCCACTCTCTGTTGTTTGAAGTGCTTGTAAACTTTTTCCTGAGTTTATAGCCATCTTTCTATCAGTCAGAACAACTCCCGAAAGAGAAATTCCCGCAAGAAGAAGAATGCTTAGCATAATAAGAGTAAAAGCAAGGATGGAACCTTTTCTATTTCTTTTATTTTTCATATTTTTATCTTTCAGTTATTTGGCAATTGCCCGATCTATAACTCGAGCCGTCCCTCGATATTTTCCATATACTTTTATCTTTGCAACATCCTCTGCAGCCTCACCACATTCCATCCGTATCTCATTTATTTTATAAAAAAGAATATCGTATGTACCTACGCCAGAAGGACCAGAAGAACAAATAATGGATGTTCCATTTTCTATAACAGTCTCTATTGTTGCGACATCACTTGTATTAGCTGTTAATTTCTCTATAGCAGTATTCCCCACAGATTCAGCGATTTGAAGTGCCTGCAAGCTATTACCGGAATCCAAAGCCGTTCTTCTATCTCTTAGTGTTGCCTCTGAGAGAGAAAGTCCTGCCAAAAGGAGAACTCCCATCATAATAAGGGTGAACGCAAGAACGGAAGCCTTTTTCATTTGTATTTTCATATATTTTCATTATTTTCAAAAAAACTTTCCAAGTATTGTAGTCTTTTTGCTATGTCAGCATCTTTTCTTCCTTCAAAAAGTGCACTCGAAACACAAACACCATCAGCTCCAGCATTGACGATAGACATTATATTTTTTTCATTTACACCACCATCCACAAAAAGTGAAGGATTTCTGTATATTTTTTTTCTTAGTATTTTTATTCTTTCTCTTGTTTCAGGAAATAATATCTGTCCTGATTTTCCAGGATGAACACCAAGGAGAAGAATGCGATCAATTTTCTTTATAAAAGGCTCTAATGTTACCAAAGGAGTTTTGGGATTAATAGCAATTCCCACTTCCATTCCAGCAGAATGGATAGCATTAATAATGAGCTCCGAATCCTCTTCTACTTCATGATGAAAAATAATCCGAGAAAATCCTGCATGTTTACAAGTATCTATGTATTTCATAGGATTGGCCACCATAAGATGAGCCTCGAAAAGAAAGGGCCATTCTAAAAGATTCATTTCAAAAGGAAGTACTGTTCTTCCTGATACATTAGAATCATCAATAACATCTATTTGTACCCACTGTACCAAACCATACAATGTGTGTAATTTTTCAGAAATTTCATGGTATCGAGAAGAAAGAATGGCAGGAATAATATGTTGCTTTGGCATCTGTCGACTTTTATAAACAAAACTAGCATATTCCAACCTCTGTATTTTTTCACAGCGCCTCTCATGTCTCGTTTCTTCGGAAAACACTGCCAAAAGCCACTCCATAGCTAATTCAAAAGATTCTTCATAAGAAAGTTCTTTCGCTCCCAAACAAAGAACATTTGCATTATTATGTTCTTTCGATTTTCGAGCCTCCAAGCTATCGCGAGCCTCCACAGCACGAATTCCTGGTAATTTATTGGCACTTATACATACCCCTTCACCACTTGAACAAAATAAAATACCTTCACCTGAAAAATTTTCTCTCGCCATAGCTCTATACAGATCAAAAACCCTATCCGGATAATCATCAGTTTTTGACTTCTCCCCAACAATACAATCAATAACTTGATATCCTTTTTTCTTAAGATCTTGTATAAGACGATGAGCGTACTCATACCCAGCATGATCGGAACCAATAAAAATTGTCCGGTATTCTGGCCTTCTCTTTAAAATTTTATCTTCTTTTTTCATGTTTTTTTATTTCATTTTATGAAGGAAAAACGAAAATACTTATCTCTGCTTTTTCTTTGTCCAATCATATGCTGATAAAGCAGCTATAGACCCCTGACCCGCCCCAATATTGTTTTGTCTATATATAATATCCGTCACATCTCCAGCTGCAAAGATTCCTTCAACTGATGTAGCCATAGTACGATGATCGATAACTATTTCTCCGTACGAATTCACCTCTAGCATATCCTTTACAAAAAGAGAATTTGGAACCATTCCGATTTCTACAAAAACACCATCTACGTCAAGTATTTTGTCTTCATTCGTCACCGTGTCTTCATACCGAATACCCGTCACGACTGTATCCCCAAGAATCTCTTTTGTTACACTATTATACACCAAAGTAACTTTATTATTTCCAATTACAACATCTTGATTTACAACGTCTCCACCCAAATGATCTGTATTTGAGAGAAGAAAAATTTCTTTTGCATAGGGAAAAAGATCTTGACATGCCTCCAAGCCACTATTACCAGCACCCACGACAGCGACAGTTTTATTTCGAAAAAAAGGAGCATCACAAGTAGAGCAGAAAACAACACCTTTTCCTATAAATTTTTCTTCTCCAGGAACATTAAGATGTCGGTGACTTCCTCCCGTTGCGATAATAACAGAAAGTGTTTCAAATACGTCCCCTTTCTGAGTAGTTACTAAAAATCCTTTTGAAAAAGATTTTATTTTTTCTACTCGCGTCATAAGGCGAATATCGATACTTTCTTGAGCACGAAGATGAGATTCTAATTTTTGAGCAAACTCAAAACCTTTCAAGGAAATATCTCCTATCCAATTCTCTATAGTCGCACTCACCGAGGATTGCCCCCCGATAGACTCAGAAAGAAATAAAGTATTCATTTGCTTCCTTGCCGAATATATTCCAGCAGCTACTCCAGCAGGACCACCTCCAATAACAACAACATCAAACATAAAAAATAGTACTATGCATTTATATTTTTTCTCTTTTTATTGTACACCACAAAAAGGAAAAAACAAAAAATTCTTTATTATGGTTTTAAAAATGGGATTTCTTTCCACTCTTTATTCTGTCTACATAAAAGTTTTTTTGCATCTTGAGGATTTTCCATTAATTCTTCGACGACTAATTCCATACGCATTGCTTGAGATCCTTTAATAAAAATAAGAGAATTTTCATGCAAGAAAGGCACAATGAGAGCAGAAACTTCATAAGGAGTTTCCACCCAATGAAAAATATCTTTTTCTTTATCAAAACATTGCAAAGACTCAAAAAGTATTTTCATACGTTTTCCCACAAGAATAATCTTATGCGGTTTTATTTTAAGAATATCTTCACATAAAGAGCTATGAAGATTTTTCTCTTCTTCTCCAAGCTCTAACATATCTCCCAAAACCAATATTTTTTCTTCTTTCTTAAAATCTCCCAACGAAATAATTCCTGCGCGAGTTGATGCTGGAGAAGCATTATAGGTGTCATCAATAAGAAATGAATTATTTTTTCCTTTTATCAAACGAAATCTTCCTGGTGGAGGAATGAAGGATTCTAATTTTTTAGCTATCTCAAGAAGATTCATTTCCAAAAGCTCTCCAATAGCTATTGCTGGAAGAATTGCTCCGATGTGATGAATACCGATTACATTTTTTAATCGTATAGGGATAACTTTTTCTTTATATTCTAATTTAAAGGTAACACCCTTTTGATCCCCTTCGAATAAAAGTGCTTTATTAAAAGCTCGTATAGTAGCTTTTTTGGAAAAACCATAAAGAATTGTCCGACACGCCGTATCTTTTCTCATTGACCAAGAGTACATATTATCTGTATTCAAAAGAGCTGTTCCATTTTTTGAAAGAGATCGTATCAAAAGACCCTTTTCCCAAGCAATCGCTTCTATTGTTTTAAAAAATTCCAAATGAGTTGATGATGCACCTGTTACAATTCCTATAGTTGGACGAACAATAGAAAGAAGGTATTTCATATCCCCAGGACGATCAATACCCATTTCAAGAACGAGTACTTCTGGATATTTTTGGCTATAGAATATGTGTAAAAGGGCTCGAAAAAAAACTCCCCACCAACCAACAAAAGTTTTTCCTGGGGTTGTTTTCTCTCCCAGTACTGTCAAAGGAAGCCCGATTTCATTGTTGAAATTTTTCCGTGTCGCTCCAATTCGATATTTATCAGAAAGGACATAAGCAACAGCATCTTTTGTTGTTGTTTTTCCTATTGACCCTGTAATTCCAATTATCACTGGTCGGTAACGCCAAATAATTATTTTTGCTAAATATTTTAATATACAAAAAAGAATTCTTCTTTTCATACAATTTTCATTCTTTATTATTTTCCAAAATTTCTGTAGGTTCCACATTATAATATTCTAAGAGAAATTGCATAATTTCTTTGAATGCTGGTCCAGCGCTTGATTCAGCCCAAATAACATCTTTTGGATTTCGTATCTTTACCACAACGACAAATCGTGGATCTTCTATGGGAGCTAAGCCCGCAAAGGAACCAATGGTTTCATCCTCTGAATAACCCCTCGCATCACTTTTTGCAACTTGCGCCGTTCCTGTTTTTCCTCCAACTCGATAGCCAGGAACATCAGCTTTTTTTCCATGTCCATTTTTTACTACAGAATAGAGCATTTCTCTTACTTCTTTAGCAGCTCCCTCAGAGATTACCCGTCGAACTTCTTCAGGTTGATAAGGAACATTCGTTCCATCAGATTGAATAGAATGATCTACGATTTGAGGTTTCATTAAGATACCACCATTAGCAATAACATCATATGCCAAAGCTAACTGAAGCAAAGTCATAGAAATACCTTGTCCGAATGACGCCGTGTAAAAATTGATAGTACTTTTTGTATTTTCCAAATTCATTATACTTCCCTTTGATTCCGTTGGAAGCCAAATTCCTGTTTTTTCTCCAAAACCAAAGCGTTTCACATAGTCACGAAATAAAACATTTCCTAATTGTTTTTGAACAAATATAGTACCTGTATTCAAAGATTTTTCCAATACCTCTTTCATGGTTTGATTTCCGTAAGATTTCTCATCCGAATTTTTTATAGTATATCCCGCTTCCGTAACAGCTCCCGTATCTGTATACGTTGTTTGAGAAGTAATTTTTCCAGCATCAATACCCATAGCTAAAGTAAGGGGTTTAAAAACACTTCCTGATTCATAAGCATTTGAAACGCAGGTATTCATAAAAGATGATAGGTCTTTTATATCAGAAAAAACATTAGGATCAAAAGTTGGCACATTAGCCATAGCAAGAATTTTTCCCGTACCTGCTTCTAAAACAATAGCACTAGCACCATCAGCTTCGTGCTTGAGAACACGCTCTCGGAGAACTCTTTCAATATGATATTGAACACCAGCATCTAGAGAAAGCACGATATCTGAACCATGTACTGCGGGAGAATATTCGCGATCCGCTATAGAAATCCAACGTCCTCGAGAATCTCTTTCTTGTCGAATAGATCCTACGCTCCCCCTTAATTCCTCTTCCAAAAAAGCTTCTATCCCATATTTTCCAGAAACAGAAGAATCTTCTCCACTAACAAAACCTACCGTTTGAGCAGCTAACTCTTCTCCAGGATAATAACGAAAAAGTTTATTTACCGTGTAAAGACCTGGGAGCTTACTTTCTTTAATTTTTGTTGATATTTCTTCACTAACTTTTTTTTCTATAACTTCAAAAGGATCATTTTCATTTTCAAAAAATTTTTTAAAATCATTTTTGTCCTGCCCAAAAACTTCCCCTAAAAAACGAGTTGTTTCTTCTACATTTTTTACTTCCTTAGGTACAGCATACACCGTAAAATATACTCGATTCACTGCCAAAGGATAAAGCTGATCTTTTTCACGAAGAAAAATTTCTCCTCTTTTCGGAAGAAGATCCGAACTCACAGCGTGTTGATTTTTTGCAAGTTCCGCATAAAAAGAAGCGTCTTTTATCTGAAGAACGTACAGACGAAACACAATAACCAAAAAAAACAGTAAAAAAGAAAATGCAAGAAGATTCATTCGCCATGTTTCAGTATTACGAACTTTTTTTTCATGAGAATCATTCTTTGTGAATAAAGCCATAAGCCAAAAATCAATCAAATCAAGCTTTTTCAGGAGAATTATCAAAAAATAATTCTATTGAGTATTGTAAAAAGATAAGCTTTTAAACGCAAAGCTTTCTACACCATAAACAGTCTCTGGGGAAATATCTGAATAAGCAAGCTCGAGGCGCTCCCCAATGCGACGAATTCGGTACAAAGAAGTTAATTGAGCTTCTTGCACATGTACTTGTTTATGTTTCTCAGAAATCTCCTCTAGTCTACTTTCAATGGAACGCATTTCGTATCCCTTTGTGGCAAGTGCATTAATTGCCATAATATGAAACATTGCAGAGAATACAAGAAAAATAACACCAGAAATCAAAAAACCTCGAAGAAAAAAATGTTTTCTTTTCTTTTCAGGAATTATTTTTGTCTCATCTTTTATTTTCATCTTGATCTTGTTTACACATTTTATTCTTCTATCTTCTCAATAACACGAAGTTTTGCACTTCGAGATCTTGGATTTCTTTTCAATTCTTCTTCACTTGGGCAGATGGGCTTTCTATGTATCTGTTTTATTCTTGCCTTTTGATAACATCGGCACAAAGGAAATGTTGGCGGGCAAATACATCCCCTCGCATTTACCCGAAAACTTTCCTTTACCAACCTATCTTCTCCTGAATGAAAACTCACTATTGCCAGCCTTCCTCCTGGTCGAAGGATTTTTATGGCTTTCTCCAAAAATACTTTTAAATGATACTCTTCCTTATTCACTTCCATGCGTAATGCTTGAAAAACTTTTGTAGCAGGATGAATTCTATAAAATCCTTTAGGAACAGCCGATTCAATCAATTCAGAAAGGTCTTTCGTTGTTGCAATAAAACCTCTTTTTCTTCTTTCAATAATTTTTTCAACAATCTTTCTAGAAAATTTTTCTTGAGCATTTACTTGAAAAATTCGAATTAATTCATCCCCTCCCCATGAATTAATAATATCAAAAGCAGTTTCCACCTCTTCTTGAATATCAAGTCTCATATCCAAAGGAGTGTCTGCGAGAAAGCTTAATCCTTTTTCTTTATCAAGAAGTTGATCGGAAGAAATTCCTAAATCAGCAACGATACTATCAACTTTTTGGATATTTCTTTCTTTAAGCTCTTTTTCAATATCTGAATAATTCGCATGAATAAGAAACATATTATCCCCCTCTATTCGATGAATCATTTCAGGAAATATTTGGAGATCCAAAGATTTCTTAAAATCATCAATTGCTTTTTTATCCCTATCAAAGGAAATGAGAATACCCTCAGAACCAATATATTGAGAGAGAGATCGAGTATATCCACCTGAGCCGAGCGTTGCATCAACAACAACATTCCCTACTTGGGGAGAAACTTTTTCCAAAACTTCTTTCCAAAGAACCGGTATATGTATTCGCTCTTTCATATCATTCCATAATCTCTGACCCTTTTCAGTACAAGCCTAATTCTCCTAATTTTTTCGCTATTCCATCAGTATTCTTTTCTGCATCTTCTCGATAAGTATTCCATCTTTTTTCATCCCAAATTTCTACACGATCATACAAGCCAGTCACGGTAACATTTCTTTCCAATTCAGCATACCGCCTGAGATATTCAGGAAGAAGAATTCTTCCTTGTCCATCAACCTCCACATCAGCTGCACCCGCAAGAAACAATCGAACAAAACTTCTCGTTTCAGGATCTCCTATGGGGAAAGATCCCATACTTTTCGCTATTTTCTCCCATACTATCAATGGATATACAAAGAGACATTTATCTAAACCGCGAGTAAGCACTGCACGACTTCCAAGCTCGCCCCTTAAGCGCGAAGGAAACGCCAGTCTATTTTTTGTATCAATGGTGTGTGAGTATTCACCTATAAACATAGAGTATCTATTATAATTTCCCCACTTTTTACCACTTGCAACCATTGTACTCCACAAAACCACACTTATGCAAATAAAAAGTTATCCACCGATCATGAGGCTACTATAGCGCCTTCCTTTCATAACAAAATTTTTACGAAAATTGTAAAAATTTGCAAAAAATATCTAAATGTATCCGTCAAATTTTGATCAATGTGCAGGAGAAATTTCGAAATAACAGAGAAAACAAAGATTGACAATAGTCCTCAAAAAAAACAACTCTTCTAAAAAAGAAGAGTTTATTTTTTACTTTTACCAGCTAAATTTTACAAATATCTCCTCTACTAGGAAAGACATTCTTTATTTCTAGGAATCCTCGTGCTTAAGAAATATTTTTTGTGAAGGAAGTATAAAAGAAATATCTTTCTCAGAAAAGATTTCTTTCAAACGATAATTTATTTCCTGACGAATATCCATATAGAGTGGATATTCTCTGCTTTCGATAAAATATACCACCTCAAAAAGAAGTGCATTTTCATCAAAACTTTTAAAATGAACACGATCTAAAGTGGCCCTATCGAGAGATAAAAAGATCTCTTCAAAAAGAGAAGGAATGGTTTTCATTTTCTCCGTTTCTGTATCATGAGACAAACCAAAAGTTAATACAACTCTTCTTCGTTCCATTTTTTTATAATTCTGAATAACCGACGAAGTAAGTTCCTTATTCGAAATAACAATTTCTTCTCCTTGTATAGATTTTATTCTCGTTGATTTTATTCCTATATGCTGGACAGTTCCCGTATAGGACCCTCCCACAACAACAAAATCACCTGGCTCAAAAGGTCTATCAAAATAAATAGAAAGTGAGCTAGAAAGGTCTTGCAACACACTTTGCAAAGCAAATGCTATAACAATTCCACTCACTCCAAGTCCTGCAATAAGAGAACTTATATTGACTCCGAGATTAGACAAAACAACAAGAAAACCAACTGCCCATAATATTCCCTTGCCAATATTCACAAATAAAAGAATAACATTTTTTCGTCCTTTATCCCTCAAAAAATCGGAGTTCCAATTAAGAGCGTATTCAAAAGTAATTTGAATGGCAGAAATAATTTGCCATGTCACCCAAATAATCATCACAGCATCAATAATTTTGGAAAAAATTCCTGTAATTTCCAAAGAATCAATAGCTATATAAAAAGCTAAAAAAACCGAAAAAGGAGGACGCACCATTTCTATAATTCGAACGATCGCGTCGTCTATTCCTGTTTTTGTTTTTTGGGCTAATTTTTGAAAGAAAAAAAGTAAAATCTTTTGTCCGATTACACAAAAAAACAAAAGGAAGAGAAAAAAAAGAAAAAATTCTACATATTCAGAAAAGGTATTACCACCATAAACTGAATTCCAAGGGAAAAAAGAAAATTGAGTTTCAAGAAAATGTATCATAAATTTCTTATTATTTATTTTTCATTCTTATCCTTTTTATACATCATCAGCTATTTCTATTCGGGATGGGATAGTATCGAGAAGTTTGTATGCTTCCTCCATATTGTCCGTAATGTAAAATTTGTCAAATAAATCTTCCGAAACAGCATGATATTTCGCATAAACAACTTGTTTCATCCAGTCCAAAAGACCTTTCCAAAAATCTACTCCGACCAAAACTATTATGGGATGATTCGTGATTTTTTTTGTAGCAATAAGCGTCACTAATTCAAAAAATTCATCCATAGTTCCCACTCCTCCAGGAAAGAAAATGTGAGCTTGTGCAATATGAACAAGAACCATTTTTCTTGCAAAAAAATAATAAAAGTTCATTCGATGTGTTGTATATTGATTAGGATCTTCCGAAAGATTTGGAAGTTCTATGCCTAAGCCTATGGAATATCCTCCAGCATCAAATGCACCTTTATTTCCAGCCTCCATTATTCCAGGACCACCACCTGTACAGACAGCGATTGGATTATCATCAAAAGCAAGTTTCTTTGATAAACTATACGCCTGATGATACCAAGAATCATGAGAAGTTGCTCGAGCAGATCCATAAAAAGTAACCACTCTTGATTCATCAAATGTTTCAATGAAGCGAAGACCCCTTTCCATCTCATTTATAATCCGATTTAATCGAGCTTTTGCACCCGGATCTTGCGATTGACTATTAGGTGAAGGAGAATTGGTTTTTAAAAGTTTGTCAAAATATACCCCCATATTTTTTTATTTTCGAGAATAACGAATAAGACCTGAACAAGGAACAATTTCTATCCCCCGTCTTTCCAGCTCATCCAAAAATAAATTCATTCCAATAGAGTCTGAGGACATATGTCCAGCAACAATAACATTTATATGTGATTTTTCAGCTTCTTTTCTATGTCTTTCACTTTGATGCATCGCAATAATCGTACCAATCCCCGCATTTGCTATGTGACGATACATTTCTGGACTTCCTTCGGTTCCTCCTGTAATTTCCGTTATAGCAATCTTTCCCACGCGATTTTCCTTCCTTCCCGCAAATATTTTAGGGGCAACGCCCTGTTTCCTTGCTTCTTGATATTCTGGAATATCCATAAAGGCGTCTACTATATCCCCTACATATCTTGGATTTCTTTTCTCGATAAAATTTTTAAGAAAAGTCGCTACCATATTATCGGAAGGTGTGTGTACATTAATAAGATCTTTCTGAAGCAAACGTGCCATATCAATAGTTTGAAAGTGATTGATGGGATGAATTCCTCGACTCACTTCACTAATGCGTTTATGCATAAGTCCTTCTGCAATATTAACAGGGATACCATATTGTTCGAAGATATTCACCTGCAAATCCATAACGCTATCCAAACCAGCAAGAGCTCTTCCGATCGGATGATGTGAAATGATCAAATCTATTGGATTTTCAGGAGTATTTTTTGAAAGAATATCTGCCAAAATAATTTCAGCTCCATCAATATCAATACCTGCAAGAACTCGTGACACTTTCCTTTTCTTCTCCCTCATATAATGAATTCCCGAATCTGTATATGGATTCTCTAAAGAATCTTTATCAAAAAATCTCCGGTCTTTTTCAGATAATGCTTCGTATTCTTTTTTAAGTCGAGAAAGTCTTTCTTTAATAGTTTTCTTTGAACGAAAATCATTATGAATACCCAGCTCTACAGCAAGAGAAAATATTTCGGATGTTATCATACCTGTATATTTTTTAATTATCTTCTATTTTATAAGGATACAGGGAAAATATTTTTTGTTATACGACGAATATCTTCAACTGCAAGCACACCTTCACGTAAAACTAGTATACCTTCAGATGAAAGAGAAATCAATGTGGACGACTTTCCTGAAAGTAAGCCCCCATCCACATAGAAAGGAACATTTTCTCCAAAAGTAACAAAAGCCTCTTGAATCGTTCTTGCGGTATTTTCTCCTTCTTTATTTGCACTTGGAGCAATTACTGGCCCAGATCGTTTCAAAAAATTTCTCAAATTTTCATCATCAGGAACACGAAATGCTAATGTTTCCTTTCCTCTATGTAGGTGGTTCCACTTTTTTTCCACAACAGGGACAATTATACTTACAGGACCAGGCCAAATCATTGAAAATAATTCTGCATATACCCTTTCTGTTTCTTCGGAAATAAATTCTTTTATATCTCCTCTTTCAGCCAAAAGAACAATGCAAGGTTTTTGAAAATCTCGTGAACGAATTTTGTACAATCGTTCTACGCTATGAGGAAAAAATACTGAAGTCACTATTCCATATATCGTATCACAAGGAATGATGGCAATTTCCCCATGAGAAACTTCTTCAGCCACCGCAGACTGATCAAGATGAAATAGTTTCATAATTCAAAATTAATGTAGTATTCGGTCTGATACTTTTGTAATTTTTTTTTCCAAAAACCAAAGTATGGTAAAAACAAACAAAGTACATCCCGTTACCAGAGCGGCGAGCTCATACATTCCATAACCACAAGCGATTCCTATTCCCGAACTCACCCATAATCCTGCAGCCGTAGTAATATTGCGAACTTTGTTTTCACGAAAAATAAAGAGTCCTGCACCAACAAAACCAATTCCTGTTACGATTGCGGCTCCCATACGCAAAGGATCAAAATCAACATTTCCTGATAACGTATATTTTTCAATCACTTCTTCTGAAATAAGAATAAATAAAGCAGAGCCCATGCTTACCAAAGAATACGTTCGCATCCCTGCACCTTTATCAGCTATAGCTCTTTCCAAGCCCAAAAGTGCACCGAAAATAAGAGAAGTGAGAATGGGAAGAAACATAAAACCTTGTATATTATCTTTTTAATTTAAACCTATACAAACAGTATCACATTGTGTTAGACTTGAGAAGAAGAAACCTTCAGAAAAGATTGTTGAAAAAAATGGCACCCACCTGGATTTACAGGGAAAAAATATTTTTCCGATATATTTTCTTCGGGAGCCAAATACAATCTCGCATTGAGGGTTTTTTCATTTTCAAAAAAATAATAGATATTCTAAGAGTTTTTAAAAAGAAAAACACCCGGATTATATTATATATAATCAACGGGTGCACTGTAACTCTCAACAATCCTCACTCTCAAGAAGAAAGATTACTTTCTCCCTCCAAGATAAAGAGATTGTCATGCTCAATTCCATTGAGGTGATTATTTGGAATCCATTCCATCTTCCAACAGAAAAGCAGTCTACGGACTTCCATGGCCATTTCTCGCATTTCTATTTTTCTGAAATGAGGGTGATGATCAATTACCCAGTTACCCACCCTACATCCCCGCCAAAAAATAGAAATGATCCAAATATACTTATAGTGAAAAGTATGTTTTTTCCATGCATAGTTGGATTCAACCTGTATAAAAGAACCTGAAACAGCGAGATGTGCAGCATGAGCCAAAACATTGCATTGAGGAGATATTTCTCTTTCTTTCTGTGAAATTTGATTGAGAAGATCTTCCAATTCCATAGTTTCTCTTTCAACATCAATCCCCAAATGGAAAATAACATGAGTCTGAACACCATTATTTTTACCCAATAGTGCTTTCATTTGAACCTCTTATAGCCTAAAAAGCTTACCTGAGAAAAAACTTTTTACTGTTTATTATGCATATTCACATAACGAAAAAAATCTACTTCATACTTTTTTTCTTGTCAATAATCAAAAAGGCACTTGAATTATTTTTTCAAATAACTAAGTGCCTAAAACGCATCTTTTTAAGAAAAAAGTATTCTTCAATACTAAATTCTTATGTATTGTATTATTGACAGCATGTCCTGCAGTGAATCGTTTTATGATCTTTCTTTCGATAAGAAAAATAACCGCATGTCTGAAGCCATTCTTCGTGGATATATTTTAGCTTTTCAGCTTCATACCAACAAAGATGAGCCTCCTCGGGAATATCATTTCCCAAAAGACAAAATTTCACGTTTGAGGCGAATGCATTGGGAATAAATCTGTAATATTCTCCCTCATACACAACCCATCCCCTAATCATTTCTGCAACAACAAGACTATGTTCATTTTTCATTTTCAACCTCCCCTCACCTTGTAAAGTTGGTTAAGAAAAAATTATTATATAATTTTCATTCTTTTTAAGCCTCTATACAGAGCTTAGAAAAGTTTCAAAAAATACAATAATGTAAACATTTTCGAGAAGAACTCACTATAAGACCCTTGTCGTATAGTCGAGAAAATATACTCTCTTTATAGAGAATGTCAAACGAGAAATTTCTCTACTCATGTAATGGGTTAAAAAATATATTTTAAAGAAGTTATTACTCAACTTTCTTAAAAATTATTTTTCTTCTTGTGTATAATAATCCAATGTATAAATCCAATTCTCATCATCTTCTTCATCATTTTCTCTCTGCATTATTTTTGCATTTAAAAGCCAACGTAAATAATTACGATCTTCTTTGGCAATCTCAGATACCTCTCTTCCATTATATTTACCAAATGTAAATTTTTTCATAAGAAGAGCTCGAGAAGAAATATCCATCATTTCTTTAAAAACGAGAGATTCCTCTTTTTTCTCTCTGAGTAAAGAAGAATAATAAAAATCAAAAAGTTTTTCTAAAACCATAACATCCCCCAAAGCATCGTGTGCGATAACATCGAAAATATTCAAGTTATGATAATATCGCAAATATTGAAGGCTATGCTTCGGAATTTCCCCTTGAAAATCCAAATAGTAAGAAACTTTATACGTATCTATATATTGATTTATTTTTATACCCTCTTTTTCAAGCATCTTTATATCAAATGAAGCATTATGAGCAACTAAAATATTTTCTTCAAGAAGTGTTTGTATTGATGTTTTCATTTCTGAATCCAAAAAAGTTTTTTCTTTTTCAACCATTTCATTTGTAATATGTGATATCACCATAGAATCTATCGAGATAGGAACTGGTGGTTTAAAAAATGAATTGAATACTTCACCATTATATTTATAAGCTACTTGAAAAAGTCTATCATTCAATCCTAGTCCCGTTGTTTCCGTATCCAAAAAAACAAGTTTTGATTTTGCCATATGTGTCAATTTTTATTGAAATAGTAATTGTTTAATTTCTTCTTTATGTATTATATCTTCAATAAGGTAATACGAAAAGAAAAAAGCACTTATGTGTAATAACAACAAAAGTGCTTTCTATGAAAATTCGTACAGAAAAAGCCTTATATAAGTCATATTTCTATACAAAAAAATTGTTTTACACCCTCCGAATAACCGGACGGGAGGGAATCTTGTATGATTTTTCCTCAAATTCTTCGAGGAATTGATTCCTCTCTGGAGATGGGCACATCAATTTATTTTCCCAATCTCCATAGACACAGGGTTCTGGTAAAGGAAGATTTGGATCTTCGAGATAATCTTCTTCCTCCATTATTGGTTGTACCAGCTCCCGCTCTTCTTGTGTTAGTGTGTCAGGAATATCTACTCCATCAACACCGAGCACTCTTGAAAAAAGTAGAATGCCCACACAAAAAAGAATGATACCCACAATTCCCAGAATCATTTTTCTCGGATATTTCTTTTGTTCCTCATTTTCTTTTTCTTCTTGAGGAAGGAACATCCAAGGATCCATAATCGGGAAGGCTTTTTTTTTATTTTCATTAAAAAAGAAATTCTCTTCTTCCAATCCAAATCCATCGTTTGGAATGGAGTGACATTTTCCAGAGTCACCTTTTTCATGAAAGTATTCATCTGGAATTTCTGCACATTCTGCTACTATTTTTTTCATTTTTCTGTCCTTTCTCACTATCTTATGGACTATCCAATAAGACGTTCAAAAATTACCATTATTTTATACTATTGTCAATATCTCATTATTCTAAACACACCCTACTCCTGACATATTTTTACAAAAAAGCTTCACAAATAATTATCTTTATGTTATAAGTTGAAACGTTAAGAAAGGATTTCTTTACCAAAAGAATTCTTCTTAGCGAAGTTCTTTTTTTTCACGTTCAAAGTTCATAAGAAATTATAAAAATAATTTCTTATATCTCCAAAGCAAAGCACATAGGTAAAAAAAATGAGTACTTGCAAAAAATGGATGCGCTCCCTTTATAAAAAACCTCTCAAAAAATGTGTTTCCGAAAAAGGAAGGCTTCGAAAACTCCAAGAGGATCTTTCTCAAGTCTTACGAATGAATCCTTTTGATGGGATTCTTCTTTTCTTCACTGCCTTACATTTTTGGCAAGATAGAAAAATTAAAAACCTCATTCTCGAACTCGAAGAAGTTAATTATGGGCAGTTCCATCAAACCATAAAAAACTTAAAAGTTCTCCAAGGCTTCCTCATCGACGTAGAGCAAAATAAAAACGTATTCCAACCAAAAGGTATAGAATTAGAAAAAATTCCCACTCCCGAAACTATCTTTATAAAAGGTAATTCTGGAATGGGGATTCAAACTCTTCGTTTCTGGAAAGAAAAACGTAATGAATACGAACAATCAAATGCATTCGGGAAAGATATTTCTCAATCAGCCTCAAGAGAAATCTCGAGGTTTGTGAGAGAAAATGCGCGACCTATTATAGCGGTCCTCAACCAAATAATTCCCCCCAAATAATAATGCGATAGAAGAAAGTCTAAAGTTCTATCCAAATCTCTCTTTAAGACACTCAAATTTTGAGTGTCTTTTTTTAAAAATACTACTTCGTAAAGCAAAAAATGTAGCAATGTCACGAAAGATTATTTTGTATATTTTTTCCAATTTTTTTTGAAGTCTTTCGTAGAAACGCCTCCTGCTGGAGAAAGTTCGGCACGAATTGCCTTGTGAGCAATGTACCCTTCAAGATGAGCATATTGAGGAAGAAAGTCATCAATATCTCGTACAACATCATCTAGAGAAATTTTTGGGAAAGGGAAAGGCTTTCGCTTCAATTGTTCTTTTACCTGATCCATATGGTTAGCGTATATATGAACATCTCCAAAAGTATGAATAAATTCTCCAACTTCATTACCAGTAACTTTTGCTAAAATATGAGCCAAAAGTGCATAGCTCGCTATATTAAAAGGAACACCTAAAAATATATCGGCACTTCTTTGGTAGAGCTGAAGAGAAAGTTTTTTATTCTTAACATTTACCTGAAACATATTATGGCAAATTGGAAAGCGACAAGCCTCCTTTGGCATTGCCATATCATAAAGATATTCTGGATTCCAAGAATTTACCAAAGTATTATGACAATCAGGATCCTTTTTCATCTCTTCCACAATCCAACGAACTTGGTCTACCGTTCGCCCATTTTTTGCTGGCCATCGCCTCCATAATTCTCCGTAGATTTTTGGGAGCTCTCCATATGTATCCGCAAATCGTTTATCAGTTTTTATTTTTTCTATAAATGCCTTTTTAGTAAGTTTCAAAAGATTCTTTCTCTTTGATTGTTTCTCCAGATATATTTTGTATGGATAATCATTCCAAATTCCCACATTATTCTCTACAAGATAACGAATATTCGATTGTCCCGAAAGAAACCAATGGAGCTCAAAGAGTACACCTTTCCAGAAAACCTCTTTTGTTGTAAGAAGAGGGAATCCTTGAGAAAGATCAAAGCGAATTTGTCTTCCAAAAACACTATGCGTTACAGCGCCAGTACCCTTATCCACCTGCTTAACACCATTTTCTAAAATGTCTTCCATTAAATCAAGATACTGATATTCTTCGTGTTTTTTATTTTTCTCTTGCATATCTTTATTGTTTCATGAGCCACGATTTAGCTGAATTCTCATCTTCATAAAAACGCATTTCTTTGCCTTGTGTCAAGAAGTGAACCGTATCAAAGACGCCCAATGAAGACTTTCGAATAGCTCTCCCAAGTCCAAATGACGCTATCTTATCTACATATTCCATAGCATCCACAAGAAGCATTTCACCAGAAACATCGAGATGGTCATAATCGTCAGACACTTCTCGAAGATCATGAAGAACTTTGACCGTCTTCTCCATTCCTTTCACAGTCATTCCTAATTCCAAAGCATCGCGCTTAAAATCTTTAGCACTTTCTTTTGAAAAAGTTTCTAAGAATTTAACATAAATTATCTTCTCCTCAGGATTCCAAGAAATAGTATAATCTTTATGTTGATATTTCTTTAATTCCATAAAAACAAAAATATATAAAATAAAAACGTCTTACTATTCTAAAAACATTACACTTTCTTTTTTGAATTCTTTTTTGAACTTTCTGTAGAGCTGATAAAATTCTTTTTCCAATTATTACCATTAAATCGTCCTGTTTGAGAATAATCTTTTGAAACAGGCGTTGAGAGCATGCTAAAAGTTAATTGAGCAATTGCCATACCCGGACGAAGAATGATAGGTGCGATATTAAAGTTTGCAAGCTCTAATGTTATATGGAGAAAATGACCAGGATTAATAATTCCAGCAGTATTATGAACAACCAAACCAATCCTCGCTAAAGAACTTTTTCCTGATATCTGAATAAGATATTCACGAGAACCTACATAATCTTTAAGAGTACCCAATACCGTCGTTCTAGGATGAAGAATAAATTCCTCTCCATCAGGTATTTGAATCTCAGAATTTTTAGGAAAAATACCACGAACGGGATCTATTGCTTTCGTTTCATGAGAACTGGTTATAAGAAAAACATTTCCCAAAAGAACATCATAACTCGCTGGTTGTAAACGTTTTTTTTCAAAATCCTTAATTACAATAGAGCCGTCTTCAACCCCTCTTTGTATATCACAGTCAGAAAGAAACATACTTTATAAAGAATATAATTAAAAAAATAAATTCCAAAAAAATACTACACAAAATTTCCTTTTTTAGCAAAAATATAAAGAATTTCATTCAAAATATTAAAGGAATATTTACTCAGTTATTGTTTAAGCATTATTCATTTACATTCTCAATCAAAAAAATGTATTTGTCTTAAAAAACTATTCTAGAGTAAATGTTTTTTCTGTTCCATAATATTCTTCCCAATGCTCATTATAAAAAGCAAACATTCTCTCTAAACGATCTTGAGGAAGCTCTTCAATTCCAACTTCAGACATAATCCTTCTCAAATCTTCTTTCGTTTTTTCAGCATCATTTGGATTCTGTATGATCCTCTCAAATTCAGCTAAATATCCATAGCCAGCATTTCGATCAATACAAACAATCGTACCTTCTCCAAGAGAATATTCTCGACGATCTCTAGACCATTTTGCTTGAACTTTACAATCACATTCCAAAAGTTTTTGATCTAATTCATGAAGAGACAGAGAAACTTCCCCTTCTAGTTCCGCCCGCGCTGTTCCATTGGAACTCGTTGTATCATCAATCGAGGCTTTGAGTACAAATAAAACTTTTTCATCCGCCTTACGAGTCCGTATGGAAATCTGTGAGGCTTTTTCCAAAAGAAATCTCAATCGATCACTATCACCAGATGCTAAAATTGATCCTATTTCTAGAATAATTTTTTCTTTATCTCCTCCAAAAAAGTAATGATTTAATTGACTGTTTTTTCCTATTTCTTTCATTTCTGAAAATTTTTCTTTCAATTTTTCCAAAAAAATATCCGCTGATTCTTTTGATCCTAATAAAGTTTTTATCTCTATTTCATATTTTTGCTCCATATATTTTCATTTACTCAATTATTTTTTACAAAAGGTTTTCATTTCCTCTTTCATAACATACCCTTCTACCATAAGATAGAGTATTTCTTAAAAGAATCATCTTATTTAGAAATTTTATTTTTTAAGCGAAATAAAAAGAAATTCAAATTTCAATGCCATGCATTATTTCGCAAGCTACAAGATACCTAATGCTATCTCGCTAAACGTATATTTGTTTCCCGAAGCTGCTTACTATCAATTTCCGAAGGACTATTCATCATAAGATCTCTTCCTCGGCCATCTTTAGGAAAAGCATAGATATCACGAATAGAATCAAGATCATGAAGGACCATAAGGATTCGATCAATTCCAGGAGCATTTCCTCCATGAGGAGGTGCTCCGTACTGAAATGCTCGAATAAGTGCTCCGAACCTTTTATCAACTTCTTCCTTAGTATATCCAGCTATTTCGAAAGCCTTATACATAATTTTTGGATCATGATTTCGAATAGCACCACTAGAAGCTTCAAATCCATTAAGAACCAAATCATATTGATATGCCAAAATATCCAATGGATCTTTTTCTTCCAGAGTTTTCATTCCACCTTGAGGCATAGAAAAAGGATTGTGTTCAAAATCAAGTCTTCCCGGCTCAATTTCTGAATGAGAATACATAGGGAAGTCCACTATCCAGCACCACACAGCTTTTGTATTATCTTTAAGACCTAAACGCTGAGCACACTCATTTCGCACAGCACCCAAAGCTGAACAGACTGTTTTCCAAGAATCCGCACTAAAAAAGATAATATCCCCCGTTTTAGCTTTAACTTTTTGAACAATCTCTTTGGCTAATTCGTTTCCTAAAAACTTTACAATGGGCGACTGAAGTTCTCCGCCATCTCTTACAATAATATAGGCCAAGCCCTTAGCGCCTTTTGTTTTAGCAATTTCCGTGAGCTCATCAATATCTTTCCTGCTCAATTTTGAACCTTCATCCACTTTCATAGCATGAACAACACCGCCATTTTCAATAGCCTGAGAAAAAACCGAGAAACCACAACCGGAAACCATTTCTGTTATTGGAAAAATTTCCAAATCAAAACGAAGGTCTGGCTTGTCGATACCATAACGAGTCATAGCTTCTTTCCATGCAAGTTTGATGAAGCGTCCATCTGGATTAAGGCGTGTAACCTTTTTATTTGAAAAATTTTCTGTTAATTCTATCATCAATGGTTCCATGATTTGAAAAATATCATCCTGAGTTACAAAACTCATCTCCATATCCAATTGATAAAATTCTCCATAGTGCCTGTCCATACGAGGATCTTCATCTCGAAAACAGGGTGCTATTTGAAAATATCGATCCACACCTCCTACCATAAGAAGTTGCTTAAATTGCTGAGGTGCTTGCGGAAGTGCATAAAACTTTCCTGGATGAAGCCGAGAAGGAATGAGAAAATCTCGAGCTCCCTCCGGAGAAGAATTCGCCAAAATTGGCGTTTGCACCTCGATAAAACCACGTGTGTGAAAATATTCACGCATATGTCGAATATAATGATCTTTGAGTTTCAATAATTTTTGCAATGCTGGACGACGAAGATCCAAAAAACGATACTGTAAACGTATATTTTCATTTGATTCTTCAGCCTTTTCTTCATCAATTTCAAATGGTAGAACTTTTGATTCATTGAGAATTTCTAATTCTTTTACACCAATTTCAATAGAGCCCGTATCAATTTTGGGATTAATCATATCCTGAGGTCGACTCAAAATACTTCCAGTTACTTTTAGAACCCATTCACTTCGAATATGTTCTGCGTTCTTCCATGATACTTCATGTATTTCTGGATCAAATTTTATTTGAGTAAGTCCGTATCTATCTCGAAGATCTACAAAAATAACTCCTCCATGGTCTCGTCTTCTATGTACCCAACCAGTTAAAGTTACTTCTTTCCCTACATCGTTTGCACGTAATTCTCCGCACGTATGTGTTCTCATAAAAGCTGAAATGCGCCTGTCATTTTATTTGACATAACGCTTTTATACAACAAAATATTCTCGACAAAGTATACGCAATAAACTAACTTTTGGCAAATAAAAAATTTATTCTCGACAAGGAACATAACCATTTTCCCTTTTCTCAATTTAAAAATATTCATTTTAGCCCTATAAAAATTGTGAGATATTTTCAAATTTTAACACTATCTTTCAGATATACTTCAAAAAATAAAATCTATTATATTCTACCCATCTCAATCAAATAATGCCTTCTTCTATTCTAAGAACTATGCCTTTTTATATATTTCAACAGAAAGACCTATCATCGAAACAATAAAGATTATCAAAAGAATGGCCATAAAATAGAAATCGTATCCAGAATAACAAGGAAGAGAATTTCCGAGATTTTGTTCACATGGAAAATATGTATGTATTATTTTTCCCAAAGAAAAAATATAACTCTTTTCTAAAAATAAAAGGAGAAAGGATCCTAAACTAAATGCAATATATTTCTTCATTTTTCTATACTAAGTAAATTATTTCTCTTCAAAAATACTTTTACTCCCTAAAAGTATTATCGCTACTCCAAAGGTCTCTCTAGATCCTATTTATGAGCTTCATCAAAACAATCCTCCTCCCACGTTCGAAGACATTTCTGTTTTTCTTCACACCAAGTATACCCAGCAGAACCAATACAACCATATTCATCTCTATCATTCCCTACCAATGGTAACTGAGCTTCTTCTGTTAGAATCTCCACAAAAGAACGCCCGTCTTGAGTCATACATCCTCTTGGATAGGATTCCATTATCGGATTTCCCGCTAAAACACATTCATCAAAATTCGTAATAGAAGTTTGATTATTTTTCACTTTCACCGAGGAAGGTTCTTGCGCTTTATGAGGAAAACTAAGAAACCAAAATGATCCTATCCCAAAAAAAATTAAAGCAATTCCCATAAAGATGATAACCTTTTTTTGATCAGACATATTTTTATACTATTACTTATAAAAGATAACGAGAATCATCTCCTCTTACAGGAAACCTATTCACAAAACCTCTATTTGAAAATATTTTTTATGTTTTTGATGTTAAGTCCAAAGAAGCAATGACTTCTTTTAGTGTATCTGCTGATTTCTTGAGTAACGTCAATTCTTCATCCGAAAATACCACACACAAATGCCCCGCAACACCTTCTTTTCCAACCACAACAGGAATACTCAAGCATACATCCGATATACCAAATTCACCCTCTATAAAATGTGAAATTGGAAGTATGACTCTTTTATCTTTAATAATAACATTACATAAGTGAGATACTACAGCACCGATCGCATAATAGGTTGCTTGCTTCCCTTTAATAATAGCATATGCTGCATTTTTTGCCTGGGAAAATATCTCGTCCTTTTCTTCTTTTGTAAGTAATCGACAAGTATCAAGACTCATAGATCCTGTAGTAGCTGTCGACCAATACGGCACTTCAGAATCTCCATGTTCTCCTACAATATAAGCAGTAATACTCTTAGAATTTACACGCAGTTTTGCTCCCAATAAATATCGAAAGCGAGAGCTATCCAACATTGTTCCCGTTCCTATTATTTGTCGCTTTTTTTCTGGAAACATTTGTATTGCTAGATAAGTAAGAACATCAACGGGATTTGTAACCATTATCAGCATAGCGTCTGGATTTCGAGAAAATATTTCAGGGACAACTTTTTGTACTATTCTGGCATTATCCTGAATTAAATCCAATCGTGATTGCCCTTCTTTCTGAGCAGATCCAGCACAGAATACTACGATTTGACTATCTGAGAAATCCTCATAAGATCCAGCTCTTACCTGCGTTGAACCAAAAAATGAAACGCTATGCTGTAAATCCATAGCCTCAGCTTCCGCTAATTCTTTATTAATATCTACAAGGACTAATTCTTCAGCAACATCTTTAGCAATAAGACTATAAGCACTTGTGGCCCCCACCACCCCCGCTCCAACTATCGTTATTTTATTCATATCTAAAAAAATAGGTTTACAGGTTATCATTTACCGTTTACAGTAAACATAATACTCTCTTATGAAAAAATCTTCCATCTTTATTCCTATCGACAAAAACATTGGACAACGTCTCGATGTTTTTTTACACACTCATTATCCTGATCGATCTCGATCATCCCTTGTCAAAGAAATAAGAGAAGGGGCTGTAAAAATCAATCATGAAAAGAAAAAACCTAGCTATATCTTAAAAAAAGATGATCTCCTCGAAGTTGCTTTTTTAGAAGATGTGTCCCCGCACACTATTAAAAAAAACTTTACTCTAAAAATCCCTGTTCTCTTTGAAAATGAATTTTTTATCATCATTAATAAACCTCCAGGTATTCAGGTTCATCCTTCGAGTACTGAAAAAGAAAACACTCTTGTTAATTGGGTTGCTGCTCAATATCC